>VFZS01000322.1 GCA_016871095.1 Acidobacteriota bacterium | reverse complement strand
GGAGAACCTCTCGCTGCCCGGAGTTTTGAACGAGTGCCTGCTCCAGAGCTACAGCGGCGTGATCCGGCTGTTTCCGAACACCCAGGGCCTCGGCAGGGCGCGCTTCCGCGATCTGCGGGCGGCGGGGGCCTTCCTCGTAAGCGCGGCCTGGGACGGCAAGACCGTCAGCGGTGTGACCATCCGCAGCGAGAAGGGAGCGCGGGCGCGGGTGGTGAATCCGTGGACCAGCGAGGCGCGGGTAATCCGGCCGCGCGCTGCTGAGGCCGTGGCGACGGGCAAGGGAGGCGCGCTGATCGAGTTTGACACCGCGCCGGGCGAGACCTACCGGATCGAAGGAGCCTGAAATGGGGCCAGTGTTGCGGCGGAACTTTCTGGCGGCGGTCAGCGCGGCCGCGGCGCGCCCCGCGCTGATCAACGTGCGGGAGCAGGGCGCGACGGGAGACGGCGCGCGGCTGGATACGAAAGCCCTCCAGCAGGCCGTCGATGCCTGCGCGGCGGCGGGCGGGGGCGTGGTGTACTTTCCCCCCGGCAGGTATCTGAGCGGCACTGTGTATCTAAAGAGTAACATCACTTTGTATATGGAGCGGGGAGCGGTGTTACTGGGAAGTAAGAACCTTGAAGACTACCCGGTCACGGTGGCGCAATACCGGTCCTACACCGATAACTACACGGAGCGGAGCTTGCTCTACGGTGAGAACCTGGAGAACGTGGGGCTGGAGGGAGCGGGGACGATCGACGGGCAGGGCGCGGCCTTCAAGGGTCCGTACAAGATGCGCCCTTACATGATCCGTATGATCGGGTGCCGCAACGTGACGACCAGCGGCGTGACGCTCAAGGACTCGCCCATGTGGGTGCAGCACTACCTGGCCTGCGACAACGTCTATGTGCGCGGGCTTACGGTGTCGAGCCGGGTGAACGCCAACAACGACGGCATCAACATCGACTCCTGCGAGCGGGTGCGCATCGCGGACTGCGACATCAGCTCGGGCGACGACGCCATCGTCCTCAAGAGCACCTCGGCGCGGGTGTGCCGCAACGTAACGGTTACCAATTGCGTGCTCAGTACGGCGTGCAACGCGCTGAAGCTGGGGACAGAATCGAACGGCGGCTTCGAAGACATCGTCATAAGCAACTGCGTAGTGTACGACACGCGGCTGGCGGGCATCGCGCTGGAGATGGTGGACGGCGGGGTGCTGGAACGGGTGGCCGTGTCGAATATCACCATGAACAAGGTGGGAGCGCCCATTTTCGTGCGGCTGGGCAACCGGGCGCGGCCGTTCCAGGAAGGGATGGCGAAGCCGGGGCTGGGACGGCTGCGGAACGTAGTCCTGAGCAATGTGCAGGCCGCGGGCGCGGGCAAGGTCGGCTGCTCGATTACGGGGCTGCCGAAGCACCTGGTGGAGCACATCACCCTGGAGAACGTGCGGCTGTGGTTCGAGGGGGGAGGAACAAGGGAAGACGCGCGGCGGCCGGTGCCGGAGGTTCCGGACAAGTACCCCGAGTTCTCCATGTTCGGGGTGCTGCCGGCCTACGGTTTCTACTGCCGGCACGCGCGCAAACTGGCTTTTCACAACGTGGAGGTCTACGCCCCCAAGGAAGAGGAGCGGCTGCCGCTGGTGACCGACGATGTGGAGGACCTGTCGGTGGGTGGCTCCAGCAACCTGGGAGGCGCGTGAGAGCGGCCATGTGGAAACGGATTGCCTTGGTGGCAGTTTGCGGTTGGTGGCTGGCGGCGGGGGCGCAACGGCAACGGGAAGAGGTTCGCCTGCCCAGCGGGAAGTTGCAGCGGGAAGAGATCCTGAAGGCCGAGCACGAGAAATCGCTCAAGGACGCCGCCGAGATGGTGAAGCTGGCCGAGGCGCTGAGGGCGGAGCTGGAGAAGAACGACTACCATGTGGTGTCGCTGGCCAGCATCAAGAAGGCGGAGGAGATCGAACGATTAGCCCGGCGTATCAGATCGCGTTTGCGGCGCTTCTAGTGGGGGCCGGTCTTCAGCCGGCCGCTCCGCAGGCGGAACCGCCTGCGCCACAGGCAGTGGTGCTGGGCACTGAGGCCAAAGCATTCGAGGAGGCGGCCGCGCGGGCGGGTTGGAGTGTGCTGCGGCTGCCCGAGGCGGGGCCCAACGACGCCACGGCGAAAGCGGCGCGCTCGGCGGTGAAGGGCGGCCCGGCCTACCTGGTGGGAGTGGGGGCGGCCGCCGCGGCGGTGTTCTACCTGGCGGCGCGCGTGCCGGACCTGTGGGCGGCGGCGCTGGCGATCGAGGGAAGCCCCAAGGCGGCCATCGACACCGGCCGCCTCTTCGCGGACAACACGCAGTTGACACCAGTGCTGTGGGTGACGTCCTCCGAGGAAGCGCCGGCGATGCCCGGCTACCACCTCGAGCGGCGCACGCCCGCGGAAGTCACGGCGGGCCAGGCGCTGGAGTGGCTGGCCCGCCACCGGCGCGATGAGTTCCCGCCCAAAGTGGACTGCGAAACGGGCAACCCGGATCTGGCCCGCTGCTACTGGGTGGAGATCACCAGGCTGGACTTCGCGCGGCGGAACGACGTGCTGGGCACGTCGCGGCTGAAGCCGGGTTCGGGGGCCGCCCTGGCGCTGGGTGGGTTCGGATTCGACTTGTCGGCGGCGGGGCCGGGCGTGCTGGTGAGCTGGCTGCCGGACAACTACCAAGGCCCGCTCAAGCTAGGGGACCGCATCGTAAGCGTGGCGGGCAAGGGACTCGCCGGCGCGCAGGCGTACCTGGAGTACATGAGCCAGGTGAAGGAAGAGAAGCCGGTGGTGGTCATGGTGCAGCGGGGCCGGGAGCGGCAGCGCGTGGAAACGCGGATCGTGCTGCCCAAGCGGGACGAGCTTCTCACCGCGCGCGTGCGGGCGGAGTTCCTCTCTGACGCCCGCGAGCTGCTGATCATCAGCCGCGGTGCGGCCGAGCTGCGCCTGACGCTGCCACGCTACTGGGTTCCCTGCCCCGTCAATTGGAACGGAACGGCGGCCGGGACAGCCGATGCTCCGGGCTGCTGGGCGGCCACTGAAGGCGGGCAACTGAGGCGGTGCGAGTAGGTTAGCGCCAGCGGTACGCAGCGAGGGAGTTCTTCCAGAAGTAGTGCTCCACTGCGGCGGGGCCGCGCGCGCGGAAGTAATCCATCACCACCTTTAGGACATCGGCATAGGGCGCCACGCGGTCGCTGACGGGCCAGTTCGAGCCATACACCAGGCGCTTCTCGCCGAAGATGTCCCAAAGCTCGTCGAGGACCTCGCGGTAGTAGCTCAACTCGGTCGTAACACGGTCGCCGGTGCGGCGCAGGACGTTGGAGACCTTGGCGTAGACCAGCGGGCGTGCGCCCAGCTCGCGCAGCGCCGGAGAGGACGGCGGGTCAAACGGCAGGTGGTCGATCACCATGCGCAACGCGGGAAGTCTGTCAGTGAGGCGAACCAACTCGGGGAGCATGGCCGCGCCGCCCACGGTGTCAAGCTCGAGGCCGGCATCGGCCAGCCGCTTCAGATCCTCGATGAACTCGGGGCGCGGGAGGCGGTCGGCGATGACTTTGCCGTTGAGCCGTATGCCCAGCAACAGGCGGTTCTTGCGGAAGCGCACCAGGTGGCCCTTGAACTCGGGCGTGCCGGGCTGGAGGTTGCCCACCAGTCCGACGATCACGGGATTGTCGCGAGCGAGGTCGAGCACCCACTGGTTGTCCTCCAGCCAGGGGCTGGCCTCGACGACGACAGTCCCGGTGACGCCGAGGGGCCGCGTGAGCCTGACGAAGCGATCGGGAAGAGTGGTCTGGTAGAGGACCGGGTCGCCGGGCTTGGGCCAGGGCACGCCCTGGGGACGGGCGGGGGCGTAGAAGTGGGTGTGGGTGTCGAGGATGCGGGAGGAGGCGGAAGGCAAAAGGCGAGAGGCAAGAGGCAAAAGGCAAACTGAGCGGCGGGTGAGCATGGAATCACCTCGGATCGACACTACGGGCCAAACGGAGGCCGTTGTAGCGCAGGCGGCGGGTGGGGCGCTCGGAGTGGCGGAAGGCCGCGTGGAGGAGGTCGGGTGGATCCACGAAGCCGCCGCCACGGAGGACGCCAAGGGCGGAGTCGCCGGACTGGGACGGGTAGGGAAGGTAGGAGCCGGAGCACCACTCCCAGACGTTGCCGAGCATTTCGTGCAGCCCGAACTTGTTGGGAGGGCCGCTGCCTGCGGGCTGCGGAGCGGTCCCGCCAGCAACAGGCTGCGCGTCGGCGGCGGCGAACTCCCATTCGGCTTCGGCGGGGAGGCGGAAGCCGCCGCCGGGGACCTTGGAGTTGAGCCTGGCGAGGAAAGCCTGGGCGTCCTCGAAGGAAACCTTCTCGACGGGGAACTGGTCGCCTTTGTGGGCGCTAGGGTTGCTGCCCATGATTGCGGTCCACTGGGCCTGGGTAACTTCGGTGGCCGCCAGATAGAAAGGCTCGACGCGGACGGTGTGTACCGGCCGGGAGGTCGGGAAGCGTTCGGAACCCATGTCGAACTCGCCGCCGGGGATGAGCACCAGCGTGACGCCGGCGACGGTGATGCGGGGAGGCGGCTTGGGCGAGCGGGTGGCGGGCGCGGGCCTTGAACGGGCAAGGGATTGGTCAGGCACAGCGGGGGGCGCCTTGGGGTCCACCAGCGCGTGGAAGTGGTGGCAGGTCTGGCAGGCGGCCTTCTGGCGGGTCTTGGGGCAGCCCGCGGTGTGGCAACCGGCGCAGAGAGCCGCGATGGCCTCGCCCTGGGGCATGCGCTCGGGCTTGATGTTGTTGCGCTCGTCATCCACATGCCCGGCGCTGGCCCCGTGGCAGGCGATGCAATCGGTATTGGCCGTGCGGTGACGGGACATCCCCCACTCGACCACGGAGATGACGTGGCAGCGGGCGCAGACGCCGGCCTCCTTGAACTGGAGATCCTGCTGGGCAGGGGCCGCCATCGGGCCCAGAAGAACCAGCCAGGTGAGAGTTAGGCGCGCCATTGTTCCTCCAGCCAGCGGTAGTGCTCAGGGAGCCACCTCGCGCCGAGCCGGCGCGCCAGGCGGCTGGCCGCATCGAGCGCGGCGCGCTCTTCCGCACGCATCTGCTGGTAGCGGGCGAGGGCCTGGTGGTTTTCCTCGAGCCACTGGTCGTCGAACATGCCGGTGATGGCGGTGGCGAGGAAGGGGCGGGAGTAGACGAAGCGCAGGGCCGCCTGGCAGAGGGTTTCGTCCGGCAGGCGGTCCAGCGTCTTGGTTAGCTCGGCCACGGCGGCGGGGAGGATGGGCCGGTTCCTGCGCTGCCACAGTTGCAGGTGCTCGCGCTCGGGGGCCGCGCCCGAACGCGCCCGCGGATCAAGCTTGACGATGGAGCCGGAGGCCAGGGGCTTCATGGCGATCAGCCCGACGCCCTGGCGGAGAGCCTGGGGAAGGAACAGGCTGTAGTCAGCGCGGGCGTGGATGAAGTTGTAGGGGAAGAACAGGTAGTCGAGGCCCTCCAGTTCCTGAAGCGCCAGCGACATGGTGCGCTCGATATGGGTGGCGATGCCGATGGCGCGGATCTTTCCGGCTTGCTGGGCCTTGCGCAAGCGATCCCAGGTTTCCAGGGCGGGGCCGTCAATGTCGGCGGTGTGAAAGCGGTATAGGTCCACGTGGCCGAACAGGCGGCAGGCGCGGTCAATCCCCTGGTTGGTGACGTCGTGGGCGAGCGAGATCAGCACCTTGTCGCGGCGGCCTTGAACGAGGCGGGCGGCGGGCTCCAACTGACTCTCGGTTTCATAAACGTCGAGGAGGTTGACGCCGAGGTCGAAGGCGTGAGTGATGATGCGGTCGCGGCGCGTCTGACCCTGCGGGGTGAGGGCCGTCTTGCCCGGCGCGACCTTCACCCGATCGGCCGGGTCGGTGTGGGAGCCGAACGAGAGCAAGGAAACCCACAGGTCGGTGTGGCCCAGGCGGCGATAGACCATGCCGCCGCGCCGGTACTCGGGCACTGAGGCGAAAGCGGGCGGCGGGGACGCAACGCAGCCAGGCCAAAGCCCAGCGGCCGCGAGGAAGCTGCGGCGGGAGAGGGCATCATGCAGCATAGCAGCCCAGTGTAGCCGAGTCGGCGATGGCGTGGGGGCCCGGGGAGTGGCGCTGCATCACCGGCTTGGCCGGCGGTTGGGCTGCGCCATAATGAAGCCATGCGCGTCTTGGCGTGGTTGGCATCAGCGAGCTCCGCGTGGGCAGGGTGTGTAGGTTTCGGAGAGCTGCCGGCAGGCTCGAAGTGCACGCCGGCGACGGCCGAGGCGGCGTGGGTGAACGCGCCCGCGGCGCGGGAGGTGGTGCTGGTCCCGAACCTGCACTATGACCGGCTGCTGGCGGACGCGGCGCTGGCGACGGGCGCGGCGGTGAACGGTGAAGCGCGCTTCGAGCTGCGGGCGGCGGGGCGGCAGGTGATCGAGATCTTCCTGGTGGAGCAGGGCGAGAAGCGGCACTCCTACGTGCTGGAGGCGGCGGGCGTCGAGGTCGACGCGCGGAACCGGATCAAACCCGG
>VFZS01000321.1 GCA_016871095.1 Acidobacteriota bacterium | reverse complement strand
CGCGACGCCGAGATCTGGCTGGGCATGCTCCGCCAGCTCCTCTGGAAACAGCGCGCCTAAGGTGGGGACAGCCCGCGTGT
Organism: Acidobacteriota bacterium; assembly: GCA_016871095.1. Taxonomy (GTDB): domain Bacteria; phylum Acidobacteriota; class Terriglobia; order Bryobacterales; family Bryobacteraceae; genus VFZS01. The sequence continues at coordinate 6,438 of VFZS01000321.1, read as the reverse complement.
TTCCCCAAATCCGGAAACATGCGGGCTGTCCCTACTGGTGTCCTGCTGGTGTCGCCGGGTTACAGATGCCGCGCCAGGAAGCGGCACATGGCCAGCCCGTCCAGCCACTTGAAGGGGAACTCGCCGGTGGTGTAGTGCGCGCAGGGCAGCACCACGACGTGGTGGGATACCTGGTGGGAACGGCATAGGGCCAGGAACTGGAGGGCGAACTCGGGGAGGAACGTAGTATCGTAGCGGGCGCGGATAAACAGGTTGCGGGTGACGCGGCCCGCCAGGCGGGGCACGTAAACGATCGGGCTGATGACCTTCCAGTACTCGCGCAGCTCGTCCACGGGGACGTGCCCCTCCAGGCCTTGGTGAACGTGGCGGAGCGGGAGGCCGGTCCAGACCACGTCGGCGAAGTAGCCGCCAAAGAGGTTGTAGGCGCCGGCGCGGAGGCGGCGGTCGTGGGCGGCGGCGATGAAGGCCACGGCGGAACCCAGGCTGGTGCCTAGCAGGCCCAGGCGCTGATAGCCTTGCGCCTCGAGCCAGTCCAGGCACGCCCGGGTGTCGATGACGGCCTGGCGGCAGGCGTGAACCGTGCGGCCGATGTTGGCCGAGACGTGGTAGTCGGCGCGCTTCAGCTCCGCGGGCATCCGTCGGTCGTGATAGGGCAGGCTCAGCCGCAGGGCGCAGATGCCGAAACGGTTCAGCAGGCGGCACAGACCAACGTGCCCGCTGGCGCTCGAGTTCCACTGGGGCAGCACCACGACCGCCCGGCGGCGCTCGCGGGCCGGGAAGAAGCTCGCGTGGACCAGGTTGTTCTCCGCATAGGGGCTGGCCAGCGGGCTGGTGAAGGTGAGCCGGTCATCCTCGACCCGGCAGTCCCCGGGGCGCCGGTAGGCGAAGAAGGCGTCAGTGTCCGCCAGCGCCTGATCGGCCCACTGCCGGATGCGGGCTGCTGGCTCCCCGTCCGCCGCCTCCAGGCCCAGCCATTCCAGTCCCCACTCGAAGGGGCGCACTACTCGATTGGCGTCACGCCGGGCCAGACGGTTCTCCCAGCGGTTGATCCAGCGGGCGTAAGGGCTGGGCATGGGGATCGAATGGATCAGTCTAGCAGCGCCCTGGCGAGGGGTCAAAAGCCCAGCAGCCAAGAGCTGTCAGGGAGGGTCGAGTGGCAGAGAATCGCCGCCAGGGTGAGAAAAAGAAAACCCCGCCTGCGGCGGGGCAGGGAATCCCAGACGTTGGGGGCAACCCCCCACCCGCGACACCTCCACGACCCACACCCAAGTGAGCAATCCAGCTTCCAAATGTAAATATTTGAAAACAAACAGGCTAGCAGATCAACGTTTCCGTTTTCGGAAGAACCTCCCCTCCGTGGGCTACGCGTTTCGGGAGGAAGGCGCGCTCCTGACGCGCTACAATACCAGGATGGCCCAGGCGTGGGAGGCAGGGCGCGACCCTGCCGCGACTCACCAGGCGCTGCACGCGCCAGAGTTCCGTCGGGCACTGGCGGGGTGTTTCCTCTCCGGGGTGCTGTTCTCCTTCCTGGGGGCCATCCTGCCGCTGTGGCGGCACCACCTCACGGAAGACTTCCTGGTGGTGGGGAACTACTTCCTGAGCCTCAACCTGGGGATTCTTGCGGGGGTGGGGCTGGCGGAGCGGCTGGCCCGGACCAAGAGCATCACTGTGCTGCTAGTGTTGGCCGCGAGCGTGGCCAGCGCGGCGTTCCTGTGGTTGGCGCTGGTGCCCCAGGCCGCCGGTCCGTGGTGGCGGATGGCTGGGGTGTTCGTGCTGGGTTGCGGCAACGGATTGCTGAACACGGGTGTCTTTCACGCCGTCTCCCCGGCCTACCGCCACGACCCGGCCGCGACCGTTGTGCTGGCAGGCACCTTCTTCGGGCTGGGGTCAATGGTCACCGCCCTGCTGGTGGCCGGAACCTTCTACGTGTACACGGTTCCGAGCATCCTGATCTTCCTGGCGCTGATTCCCGGTTACTTCGTCGTTGTGTACGCCCGGGCGGCCTCGCCGCAGAGCGCCGGGGCACGACACCCCTCGATCCGGCAGGTGCTTAAGGACTTTCGCAGCCCGGCGGCGGTGCTGCTCACCCTGTTGTTGTTCTTCCAGTTCGGCAACGAGTGGTCGATCGCGGGCTGGCTGGCGCTGTTTCTGATCCAGCGGCTGGGCATCAGTCCGGAGACCTCGCTGGTGCTGCTGGCGGTCTACTGGCTGGCGCTGCTAGTGGGACGGATTTCAGCCCTGCTGGTGCTGACTCGCGTGAGCCACACCCGGCTGTTGATGGGCAGTGTTCTGGCGGCGATCCTGGGTTGCGCCATGCTGCTATCCACCGACAACCGATTCGGCGCGGTGGCGGGAATCCTGTTGGTGGGCGGAGGCTTCGCACCGATATACCCGCTGGTGGTGGAGAAGATCGGCGGGCGCTTCCCCTACTACCATCCGGGACTGTTCAACGGCCTGTTCTCCTGCGCGCTGACGGGCGGGCTGCTGGCGCCCTGGTCGCTGGGCTGGTTCGCCACCCGGTGGGGGGTGAAGGTGGTAATGATGCTGCCGCTGGCGGGCACGCTCATGGTGCTGCTGCTGCTGTTGCTGCTGTGGGCGGAGACGAAGCTGATCGGGACGGAGAGTGAGCGGGTCAGGGCGCCAGACGCAGGGTAACGTTGCCGGCGGGACTCTCATACAGGAGATCAAGCGTCTTGATGGACTTGGTCTTGCCCTGGTGCGCGAAGTAGAGGTATCCGCTGATCGGCCCGCGGGCCTGCACGGAGGGCAGCGCCGCTTCCACGACCGCCTCCTCGGGCCGTAGCGCATCCTCCTTCGGCAGGCCGCTCGGGTCCTCGGGGGCTGGCGCGCGGGGAGGAGCGGGCAGCCGCTCCTGGGCGGGACGGCGATCACCGGGGAAACGCTCCACCCGTTCCGGCCGACCGATGATGACGCCGGCATCTCCCATGCCGCCGGTGGCCACCAGCGTGGGCCGCCGCTCCCAGTCCGCGTACTTGAGCGACGCGGCCACAAAGCCCGGCGCCTGCGCATGCAGGAGCTGCTTCTTGCCGTTCAAGCGCAGGGTGAACTGTCCACTGGAAACGGCCAGCGGCTGGTCCGGCGGCGGGTAGAGCGCCACTTCGACGACGAGGTAGTGGGACGCCACCAGGGTCTGATTGCGAACCGGAATGCTGCGCACCAGGTACTCGGCGCCGACAGCGACGGGTCCGGCCTGGGCGTGGACGGGGTAGTCGGCAGCCTTGGGCTTGGCAGTGGTTCCGTACGGCCCTTGCCCGGCCAGCGGCCAGCCAGCCAGCAGTGCTATCAGCCAGCGAAGGCTCCCCATGCCCTCAGTATAGCTCCGGGCGGGTATAATCCAATTTCCATGCGACGTTGGCTGCTTCTGTTCCTCTGCCAGGTTGCCCTGGCGCAGAGTCTCGATCAGAGGATCTCGAGCCTGCTGAATTCCACGCCCGCCGCGCGGCGCTGCTTCTGGGGCGTCGAGGTGCTGGATCTGGCGAACGACCAGCCGCTGGCGCGCTACAACGCGGAGCGGATGTTCGTGCCGGCCTCTAACACCAAGCTGTACACCACCGCGCTGGCCCTGCTGCGGCTGGGGCCGGATTACCGCTTCCAGACGGTGGTGCGGGCGGAGGGCGCGCCGGACGCCTCCGGGCGCCTGGCGGGTGACTTGCTCTTGGTCGGCGGGGGCGACCCCAGCCTGTCGGGCCGGGTCATTCCGTATCGGAAAGACGCCAAGCCCGGCGACCCGCTGGCCGGGATCGAAGAACTAGCCGAGCAGGTGGCCAAGCGGGGCATACGTCGCATCGACGGTGACATCGTGGGCGACGACACGGCCTATCTGTGGGAGCCTTACCCGCAGGGCTGGTCGCAGGACGATGGGGTGTGGGAATACGGCGCCCCGGTCAGCGCGCTCACCTTCAACGACAACGCCCTCACGCTGAGGATACGGCCGCCCGCGCGGGCGGGCCTGCCGCCCGAGCTGACCGTCTCTCCTGCTTTCGACTACTTCGTCATCGACAACCGCATACAGGCGCTGCCGGGCGGAGAGCGCCGCATCCGCGTGGAGCGGTTGCCCGGTTCGCGGCAGCTCCGCCTGTGGGGAACCATCTCGGCGGATGGCCACGGTGAGAGCCGCGTGCTGCTGGCCATCGACGATCCGGCGCTCTACGCCGCCACGGCGTTCTACGAGGCGCTGTTGCGGCGCGGGATCGCCGTCGGCGGTTCCCCCAAGGCACGGCACCGCTTCGCCAACGAAGTGGCGGATCTGAAGAACGGCGCCGCGGCGCCGCCAGCCGGAGGAGTCGAGCTGGCGCGGCGCGAATCGCCGCCGCTCATCGAGCTGTTGCGGGTGGTGGACAAGGTGAGCCAGAACCTGCACGCCGAGCTGGTGCTGCGCGAAGTGGCGCGGGTGCGCCGCCAGATCGGAAGCCGCGCGGCCGGGATCGAGGAGATGCGCCGGTTTCTGGCCGAGGCCGGCCTCGAGGAGTGGAGCTACAAGTTCGAGGATGGCTCGGGGCTGTCGCGGCAGAACCTGGTGGCGCCGGCGGCCACGGTGAAGCTGCTGCGCCACCTGCACCGCTCGCCGCACCGGGACGCCTGGGTGTCGCTGCTGCCCATCGGCGGCGAGGACGGCACGCTGGCCGAACGCTTCATGGGCAACCCCGAAGGCCGCCGCGTGCGGGCCAAGACCGGCACACTGAGCCACGTGAGCGCGCTGGCGGGCTACATCGAATCACGCCGCCGCGGCCCGCTGGCTTTCGCGTTGATGGTCAACAACTACAACGCCGCCAGCTCGGAGATCCGGCCGGTGGTTGATAAAATCGTGTTGTTGCTGACCGAGTAGGATGTACCATGCCCATCTATGAATACCGCTGCCAGGACTGCCAGACGCGGTTCGAGAAGCTCCTGCTGCGCTCTGCGGACGCGGCTGAGTTGGCCTGCCCCAACTGCGGGCGGAAGCGCCTGACCCAGGAACTGTCCGTGTTCGCCGCGCACAGCGCCGCCTCACGCCCGGCGGCGTCCGCCTGCCCCAGCGCCGCTGCCTGCCCCAACGCCGGGGTGTGCGGTATGAACTGAGGAAGCCTACATGCCCCTGTCGCGCCGTTCTCTGGTGAAGTCCGGCCTGGCCGTAGCCGCGCCGGCGGTGGCGCGGGCGCAGGCCCGCGCGCCCAACCTGGTCTTCCTGATCTCCGATGACCACAGCCACCACGATCTGGGCTGCTACGGCAACTCCGTCGTGCACACGCCGAACCTGGACCGCATGGCGCGCGAGGGCATGCGCTTCGAGAATTGCTTCGTCACCTCGCCGCAGTGCAGCCCCAACCGCTCCTCGATATTCACCGGGTGTGCGCCGCACACCACCGCCACCTCGCGGCTGCACACGCCCCTGCCGCCCTGGGAAGCCACCTTCCTGGAGCCGCTCAAGCAGCGCGGCTACTTCGTGGGCGCTTTCCGCAAGGTGCATCAGGGCAAGGAGTTCGACCGCCGCTGGGACTTCTACGGCGACCGCCAGACTCCCTTCGAGCGGTTCTTCGACGCCGCGCCCGCCGGGCGGCCCTTCTTTCTCCACGTGGGATTCACCGATCCGCACCGGCCCTACCGCCCGGGCTTCTTCTCGCCGCCGCACGATCCGGCCAAAATCCGCGTGCCGCGCTTCCTGCCGGACACGCCCGAGGTGCGTCAGGACCTGGCGCACTACCTGGACGCCATCGCGCGCATGGACGGCGAGTGCGGGCAGATTTTCGAGCTGCTGCGGGCGCGCGGTCTGGCCGAGAACACGCTGGTAATCTTCACCGGCGATAACGGCATGCCGTTCCCGCGGGCCAAGGGAACCTGCTACGATCCGGGCATCCGTGTGCCGCTGCTGGCCTGGTGGGGCGGGAGAATCGCCGCGGGCGCGGTGCGTCGCGAGCTGATCGCGCACGTGGACCTGCCGGTGACCTGGCTGGAGGCCGCGGGCCTGGAGAAACCCCGCAAGATGCAGGGCCGCGGTTTCCTGGACCTGCTGCTCGGCAAACCTCACCAGCCACGCACCGAGGTCTGCTCCGAGCGCAACTGGCACGACAACTTCGACCCCATCCGCAGCGTGCGCACGGAGCGTTACAAGCTGATTTTCAACGCTGCTCCCCACTTCCCTTACCGTCCGGCCTGGGACCTGGCCGATTCGCCCACCTGGAAGGCCTACCAGCTTGCGGCGCGGCAGGGGAAGCTCGAGGCACACCACCGTCCGCTGCTCGACCCGGCGCGGCCGGTGCTCGAGCTGTACGATCTCCAGAACGATCCGGACGAGTTCCACAACCTGGCCACCAGCCCGGCGCACCGGGAAGTGTTCGAGGATCTCAAGCGCCGGCTGAGTAACTGGATGCACGACACTTACGACTATCTGCCGCCGGCCTATCCCCGCCCGGGCGAGCCCGCGGGCCGCAACTGGCCGGA
>VFZS01000320.1 GCA_016871095.1 Acidobacteriota bacterium | reverse complement strand
CGTCACTGAAGCCGTGATACGCATGCCGCTACCTGGATTGTAGCTTGGCCGCCAGGAAGGCCTCGTAATCGCGGTGGTAGTCCGACTCGTCGTAGTAGGCCGAGGCCAGCACCAGGCAGACCGAGCCGGGGTCGAAGTTGGTCTCCGCCGCCCAGATCATGGGCGGGATGTAGAGGCCCAGCCAGGGGCGGCTGAGGTGGACGGTGCGCTGCGCGGCGCCGTCGTCCAACACGGCGTCGATGCTGCCCGCCAGGCAGATGAGCACCTGCTCGAGCGTCCTGTGGGCATGGGCGCCGCGCGACTCGGCGGTGGGCACGTCGTAGAGGTAGAAGATGCGCTGGATGTCGAAGGGGACGTGGCGCGCGCCCTCGATGAAAGTCAGGCTGCCGCGCGGGTCGGGCACCTTGGGGAATTCGATGATGACGCAGTCGCTGACGCGGGTGTAACCGGATCGCTTCATGTCGCAAAGAACTCCAGCACGGCGCGGCTCACCAGCTCGACCTCCGCCTCGGTCAGCTCCGGGAAGCAGGGCAAGGTGAGGATCTCGCTCACGGCTTGTTCGGTGGCCGGCAGCGGGGGACCGCCGGGGGCCGTCTCCTGCCGGTGGTCCGGCACGGGATAGTGTACTTCGGCCATGATGCCCTGGGCGGCCAGGGCGTTGCGCAGCTCATCGCGGCGCGGCGCGCGGATGACGTACAGGTGGGCCACGTAGTCTTCCCCGAAGCCCTCGGGAACCGCGACGGGCGCAGTGCGCAGAGCTGCTGAGTAAGCGCGGGCGATGGCGCGGCGGCGCTCGTTCCAGGCAGGCAGGTAGGGCAGCTTGGCGCGCAGCAGCGCGGCCTGCATCTCGTCCAGGCGGCTGTTGCGGCCGCCGGCGAGCCCGCAGCGGTACTTCTCGCGCCAGCCGTACTGGCGCAAGCGGCGCAGGCGCTGCGCCAGCGCGGCGTCGGAGGTGACCACCGCGCCGCCATCTCCCAGCGCGCCGAGGTTCTTGGTGGGGTAGAAGCTGAAGCAGCCGGCCAGACCCCAGCTTCCCGCCGGCCGGCCCTCGAGCGCGGCGCCGTGCGCCTGGGCGCAGTCCTCGATCACCGGCACTCCGGCGCGTCCGGCAACCTCGAGCAGCGCGGACATGGCGGCCATGCGGCCGTAGAGGTGGGTCACGATGACCGCGCGGATGCGTGGGGAAAGAGAGGCGGCCAGGGCCGCCGGGTCCATGTTCATTGAGCCGGGTTCGATGTCCACGTAGCGCGGCAGGGCGCCCGCCGCCCGGATGGCGGTCGAGCTGTAGTAGCCGGCGTTGGCCACGGTGGCCACCTCGTCACCCGGCCCGACTTCCAGTGCGCACAGGGCCACCTCCAGCGCCTCCGTGCCGTTGGCCACGCCCACACAAGCCTGCACTCCGCAGGCCTGGGCGAACTCCTGCTCGAAAGCCTCGACCTCGGGTCCCAGGATGAACCAGCCGCGCGCGAGCACGCGCTCGATGGCCTCGCGCAACTCGGCGGCGAGGGCGTCATTATGGCGCTTCAGGTCGTTGATCAGGAGGCGCACGTTGGCTCTCACTTTTCCAGGGACCGGCCCAGAGTGTAGGGCAGGTCGATGCGGATCTTGCCCGGCCGGGAGTGCTCCACACCCAGCACCTCGTAGACCTGGGCGGCGGGCTGGGCCCCGTCGGAAGCAGGGACCACGCGCCTGAATCGCTGCGGGAAGGTGGCGATAGTCCGCCCCAGCAACTCATGGTGCGGAATGCGGTGCGTGCCAGGCGTGGTGTCCAGGATCACTGCGGACACGGGGATGCTCTCCAGGTAGGCCATCACGGCCTCGGGCGTGGTGAACGTGAGTTTGTAACGCTCTCCAAACCAGTCGGACTGGGAAAGTACCTTGTTGGCTCGCAGGATGATACTCCCGGGACGCTGCTCGCGCATGGCGATCTCGGCGATGAGCGGGCCCTCGCCCCTGGATTCCGAGGAAACCAGCAGGACCTTGTGGCGGAGTTGCGGCCGGGCCAGGACCAGTTCGGCCACCTCGCGTAGTCCCTGGCTGGGTTTCTGCGGAATGACAAAGCTCTGCCAGGCAAACACCGCCGCGGCCAGCGCCAGCAGAACCGCGGTCCTGGCGCGCGGCGCCAGTCCAGGGAAGGGGGCGCGCTCCGCCACCCAGACCACTCCGGCGGCGAAGAACATCAGCAAGGGAGGGATGGAACTCAGGCAGTAGCGGATCTCCGCGCCCGGCAGCGGGTATAGACTGTGAAAGACCACAGGTGCCAGAGTAAGCGCCGCGGACACCGCCCAAAGCGGCTGCACGGCCTTGGCCCGCCAGGGACGGATCACCCGCTCGTAGATTCCCAGGCCCGCCAGCGGCACGATAACCGCTCCCAGCGCGAGCGTCAGCAGCCACACGTACTTGGACGAGGTCGTCCAGTGGACGCCCACGAGCTGGCTTCCGCGCTGAAGACGAAACGACAGGTATTGCCAGGGTCCGGCCAGCAGCAGAACCATGCCCGCGGGCAGCCAGAAGGCGAGCCGCTTGAGCCAATGGAGCCAACGGCTGGAGACCAGGGCCAAGGGAGGCAGCAGCGTCAGGGCCATGCCGCCGCCCTTTACCAGCACACCCGCGGTGGCCCAGACGCCAAACCAGAGAGCGTCCCGTCGGCGCTCGCTCTCCAGGAAGCGGGCGAAGCAGAGGGCGGCCCAAAGCTGAAAGAGCGCCAGCAAGGTGTCGCCCATCACCATGCTGGTGGAGGTCTGCACCGCGGGAAGGGCCACTAGCAGCAGCGCGGCGGTCAACGCTACTTCCAAGGCGAACTCCCTCCGCAGAACCGCGTAGAGGGTGACCGCCAGCAAGGCCGTGATCAACGACATCAGTATCAGGATGGACTCCCGGGAGCAGGAGAACAGCAGCATCCAGACTCCCCCGATGGTGTGCAGCAAGGGCCCCCACCACCCGAAGGCCACCTTCGGGTAGTGCACATAGTAGTTCTCCGCATACTTCAAGGGAGGCCCGGGAAAACCGGCCGCCACATAGTCGCGCGCCATCAGGCTGGTGACATAGTGGGCGGATTCGTCGGGGTAGGCGTTGAATTCGCTGGAGTAGGCGCCGCTCAGCCACTGCAAGGCGGCCACCACGGCCCACAGCAGGAGGAACAAGACCGCGAGCGAAAGCGCGGATCGAAGGCTGGCCCTCCGCAGCCGCCCTTCAGCGCCACTCCCTGAAGAAACGTACACGCTCACGCTGGATCCGTCCAATCATCCCATGCTAACCCAATCGCGGCGGGCTCGCCGGACGCAGCCGGTCGCGCTATCATGGGTATCACGCCATGCCTGAGCCCGCGCTGCCTCCGATGATGGAACTGCTGAAGCAGCGCCCCTTCTCTCTGTACCCGGCGGTCCGCAACATCGAGCACAACGAGTGGCTGCTCAAGCAGGCCACCTGGTCGGAAGTCCAGTTGGTCAACACCAAGACCGGCATGGAGCTGTGGGTGCCGCGGCAGTATGTGGGCGAGGTATCCAGCGTCGATCAGCCGGTGATGATCCTGGGGCTGACGCGGGAGCTGGAGTACAAGGCCGGGACGGTCTGGCCATACGAGCGCCGGGTGCTGGAGATGCCCGCCGCATCCCGCGCGCGCCGCCCGGGCGCGGAGTCCGAGGAAGGCCCTCGCGAGGTGCGCCGCAGCGACCCCACCGAGAGCCGCATCGGCCGGCTGGTGATCGGCGGCGTGGGGGCCACGCTGCTGCTGCTGATCGTGGTGGTGGCCGTCGTCAGTATCGGCCCGCTGCGGTCGCGGGTGGTCTTCACGGCCAAGGACGAGGTGTTCCTGGAGCTGAACCGGCACGACGACTACCACGCCGTGTTGCGCAAGCTGGGACCGCCGGGGCAGGACCGCTGGCGCGCGGAAGGCGGCGAGCTTCAGTACCGGCTGCTGTGGTACCCGCAGCGCGCCTACTTCATCGTGCTGATGGGTCCGGACCGCGACGCGGCGCGCTACATCGGCGCGCTGGACGGCAACTGGCGCGTCATCCACCACGTGGAACTGGGCGGCGGGGGCAACACCGGCTCGCTGTTGCGCACCCTGCCCAGGTTTTGAGCGCGGAGTCCGGGGGGACTTCAGGCGCGCAAGCGGCTGAGGGCGCGGCAGATGATCAGGGAGCAGGCAGAGTCAAATGCGGGGCTCGGTGTGATGGGATAGAGCCAGGAGGAAGTGCGTCAACGCATGGCGAGATGGCTCAAGTAAGGTGGACGCCACAGGCTGCCGAGGATCTCGAGGCCATTTGCCTATTCATCGCCCGGGATGAGCCTCACATAGCGGCGCTGAGGCACTGAGGCTTGCTTGACACACCGCCGGTAAGTTGCCGAGAATGCATGAGGAGTCAAATCGCGCAGACGGTCGCGGGTTTCAGAGTACGGCAAATTCTTGTTTCTACCCTGGCCGCGATGCGGTCCGGCAGGAACGCCTGAGGGAGGGATCTCATGGAGACGACCTCACTGCTAGCCCCGGGGGATCTCGTCGAGTTCCTTCTCGGGGTTGGGGCTGCTCTGATCGTCTGGCTGTTTTGGGTAACCAGCCGTGCGAAGCTATGCACCTTGGCTGCCGGCATCGAGGGGTTTTCCCAGCGGCGCGCCCTGACGATCGTACTGGCGGCGCTGCTCGGTCCGGGCATCCGCCTTGCCTTGCTGCCGTGGTTTCCGCCGCCACATCCTTCCGTTCACGATGAGCATATTCACTTGCTGGCCGCGGACACTTTCCGGAATTTCCGGCTGTCGAACCCGCCTCACCCATTCGCCAGGCACTTCGGAACCGTTTATGTATTGCAGGAGCCCTCCTACGCGGCGATCTCCCCTCCGGGCCAAGGAGCTTCCCTGGCGATCGGATGGCTGGCGACCGGCGAGCCATGGAGCGGGGTATGGCTGGGCATGGTCCTTTTCTGCGGCGCAGTCACTTGGATGCTCTACCAGTGGCTCCCCTCGGTGTGGGCCTTGGCCGGCGGCCTTCTGGTCAGTTTACGTTTCGCAGTGGCGTCGTACTGGATCAACAGCTATTGGGGCGGCGCGGTTGGGGGCTTGGGCGGCGCGCTGGCCTTGGGCGGCTTGCGGTCGTGGATGCGCTCGGCGAGAAAGCGAGACGCCCTGCTGGTCGCCCTGGGTTGGGCCTTGGTCTGGCTTTCGCGGCCATACGAGTCCGTCCCGCTCGGCTTGATCGTTGCGGCAGTGGTCCTCTGGAAGCTGTGGCGGGAGCTAGTGGGGAGGTCACGGCTGCCAGGGGGCGAAGACCCGTCGCGAAATCGCCTGCCCGCTCCGTTGCTTCAATCCGTCGGCGTGCTGGCCGCCGGGGTGCTGGCGTGTCTGCTCGCTAGCGCATACCACAACGTGAAGGTTACCGGCCATGCCTTCCTACTCCCCTACCGACTGGCTCAGAAGCAGTATGGAGTTCCCCCCACTCTTCTCTGGCAAACAGAACTGCCTGAACCGGCCAACCTTAATGCCCGCCAGAGGTCCGTGTATGTCTGGAGCCGGGAACTGCAACGGCAACGGCGCTCCTCACCGCGGATGTTCATTCGGCTATATGGCCGGTTCTGGCGGTTCTTCCTGGGATTCCCCTTGTCAGTGTGTCTGGTGGCCTCGCTGTTCTCTCACCCTCGGCGAAAACTGGGACTTGTCTGGCTGATGCTTGCGGGGGCCTTTCTATGGAGTGCGTTCTACCCCTTCAATTTTCCGCACTACTCCGCCCCTTACGCCGGACTGCTCTGGGTGCTGCTCATGATCGGACTGGAGCGGCTTCGCGCCATAGCCGTTGGCAAACTGCCAATCGGGCTGTTTCTGGCTGTGGCGCTCTGGGTCTGGGCCGCCGCCCCGGTCGCGAACATCGCAGGGTCCTCGTTGAAGGAATGCCAACGTAAGCCTCCGCGACAGAGGGTGGTCGAGACGCTGCTGGGGCGCGGCGGCGCCCATCTGGTCTTTGTGCAGTATGCTCCGGAGCACGGTCTTCACGATGAGTGGGTGTACAATGGAGCGGATATAGACGCCTCCCCCATCGTGTGGGCAATCGAACTGGACCCGGCCTCCAACGCACAACTTATCCGCTACTTCTCCGGCCGCCAGGTCTGGCTTGTCGAGCCGGACAAGGACGGGGTCGCGCGACCATATTCGCGCGGATCGTGAGGCAATAGCCCGAGCCGCACGCCCATCCCAGCGGTCATAATGTAGGCTTGACTCTCAAGCCATGAAGAAGATTCTCGGACACCTGATGTGGGCGGCCGTGTCGGTGACGGCGGCCTTTGCTCTGGGGGGCATCGCCCTCAATCGCGGCGAGCCGATCAACAGCCTCTGGCTGGTGGTGGCCGCCGTATGCACTTACCTGATCGGCTTCCGCTTCTACGGCAAGTTCATCGCCGCCAAGGTGATGGTCCTGGACAACGACCGGGCCACCCCGGCCGAGCGGCTGCGCAACGGGCACGACTACGAGCCCACCAACAAATGGATCCTGTTCGGGCACCACTTCGCCGCCATCGCCGGGCCGGGACCGCTGGTGGGGCCGGTGCTGGCCGCGCAGTTCGGC
>VFZS01000319.1 GCA_016871095.1 Acidobacteriota bacterium | reverse complement strand
ATGGCCAGCACTTCCGGCCAGGTCATGGGAATCAGGTGGACCATCTCGATGCGCTTGCCTCCCCCGTTGATGCGCCGGTAGGCGGGATCCTCGACCATGGAAGCGTTCCTGCGCGAGATGTCCCGAACGCCCCCGAACTGCCCTCGCACCCCAAGGAACGCGCCCGTGCCACCCACCACCGCGATGCTGTGGCTGGCCGCGGCGAGGGGAGCCCCGGGTGGAGGCGTGGTACCGCCGAGACCGCTGGCAACGATCGTCCCGATGGGGGTTCCATCAGGCTGGAGGATCGCCAGGTGGACGTCCGTCAGGCAGTTACCGCTTATGTCCGCTATGGCCCGGCCCGGGGTCAACGAGCTGATATATCGCGGCGGGAAACTCCGCGAAATCCGGAGCCCTTTGGCCGGCTTCCCATTCACTGCCACGATGTCCCCGATTACCAGGGTCCACTTGAGGATCCAGTTGAAGTCCGGAGCGAGGGGAGAAATGGCCACCGAACTCGCCAGCTTGGCGGGGTCCGCGACATCCTGATAGTAAGCGACCGTGTTCTCGGTCTCGATCTCCAGTATCGTCACCGGCGGCGTCTGGGCCACGAGGGCAGCCGCGCATGCCGCCAACACACAGACAGTCTTCCACCTCATGCTCTGCTCCTTTCCGTCTTGTTGAGGCCGGAAGCTTCCGCTACAATCAAGCTGTAGCGGAGGTTTCTCCTAGGCTTCCGGCCACCCCTGACAGTAAGGCAAGGGCCGGCGGGGTGTCCTTCGGGGAAGCTTCGGTTTTCCTTGGGGAGTTCCGAAGATGGCGGATCCGCGGGGGGCAGAGCGCTTTTACAGGTTCGGCGCCTTCCGGCTGCATCACACCGGCCGCCTGCTGCTCAGAGACGGCGAGGTGGTGCCGCTGGAGCCTAAGCAGCTCGACACCTTGCTGGCGCTGGTTGAGGCCAGGGGGAGCTTGCTGACTAAAGAGGAGCTGCTCGAAAGAGTCTGGCCGGGCATCTTCGTCGAAGAGACCAACCTCACCCGCAACATCTCGCTGCTCCGCAAGACTCTGGGGAACGGGGTGGATGGGCGGGCTTACATCGAGACGATTCCGAAACAGGGTTACCGCTTTGCCGGTGAGGTCCGCGAATTGGAGGAAGCCCCTGCCGCCAAGCACGCCCGCCCTACAGGCCGGCTGCTCATCGCGGCCGCCGTCGTCGGGCTGCTGGCCGCGGTTGTGGCAGCGTATGTTGCGCTCCGGCCGACCCGGCGAGCGGTCCCGCAAGAGGTCACCTTCACACAACTCACCGACCAGCCCGGCCAGGAGCTCTACCCCAGCCTTTCCCCCGACGGGAGTTTCTTCCTCTACGCCAGCCGGGCGGCGGGCAATTGGGACATATACCTGCAACGCGTCGGGGGCAGAAACGCCATCAACCTGACGAAGGAATGCCCCTTTGACGACACACAGCCCGCGTTCTCCCCGGACGGACACCGCATCGCGTTTCGATCCGAAAGAGACGGAGGTGGCGTCTTTGTGATGGGCGCCACGGGCGAGTCGGTCAAGCGGGTCAGTGATTTCGGTTACCATCCGGCCTGGTCGCCGGACGGCAGGGAGATCGTCTGCGCGACGGTCAACTTCTGGAGGCCGGACTACCGCCGAAGCACTGGAAGCCGGTTGTACGTGGTTCGACTCGAGGCTTCTTCGGGCTCGGCCCGCCAGCGGCTGGTGAGCGGGCCTGAAGACGCCGTCCAACCTGCCTGGTCGCCTCACGGCCATCGCATTGCCTACTGGGGCCTGCGCGGAGGGAATCGCGACATTTGGACGCTGCCCGCCAGGAGTGGTCAACCGGTCCCGGTGACCGTAGATCCCCACATGGACTGGAACCCGGTTTGGTCGCCGGACGGCAGGCACCTCTACTTTTCGAGCGACCGCGGCGGGAGCATGGGTTTCTGGCGAGTGCGCTTGGATGAGAAATCGGGGAAGCTGCTGGCGGCGCCGGAGCTGGTCACGACACCGTCCCCCTATAGTGGCCATCTGAGCTTCTCGCGGGACGGGCGGCGAATGAGCTACGTCCAGTACCTCCTCACGGCGAACCTCCAGAAGGTGGGCTTCGACCCGGTCCGGGAAAGAGTTTTGGGGCCGCCGGTTCCTGTCACCGAAGGCGCAAGAGTGGCC
The DNA here is from genome assembly GCA_016871095.1 of Acidobacteriota bacterium. Taxonomy (GTDB): domain Bacteria; phylum Acidobacteriota; class Terriglobia; order Bryobacterales; family Bryobacteraceae; genus VFZS01. The sequence continues at coordinate 4,417 of VFZS01000319.1, read as the reverse complement.
AAGCTGCCCGAGTTCTCGCCGGACGGGAAGTGGCTCGCCTTCTACACGCTGGGAAAGCAGCAGGACATCTCCGTCATCCGGCCCGACGGGACCGGTCTTCGGCAGCTCACCGAGGACGTCCATGTAGACCGTATGCCCCGCTGGTCGCCGGATGGCCAGCGCATCGCTTTCATCTCCACCCGCACCGGAAAGTTCGAGATCTGGATGATGGACCCGGACGGCAGCGGGCTGCGGCAGATTACTCACGAATCCCGCGGGCCCGTCATCGCCGGCGTCTGGTCGCCGGAGGGCAAGCGCCTGGCCTACAGCGTCCACGGCCTCGGTACGTTGATCATCGAAGTCGAGAGACCGTGGTCGGAACAGTCCCCCGAGGCACTCCGGGCGCCGGATGAACCGGACACGTGGTTCTGGGTCCGCTCTTGGTCTCCTGATGGGCAAAGCCTGGCCGGGGACTTGCAGCGTCCCGAGGGCGGTTACTCGGGAATTGCCGTCTATTCGCTGGAATCGAAGAAGTACCGGCGTCTCACCGAGTCGGGCGCCTTTGCACGCTGGCTGAGCGACGGTCGCAGGCTGATGTTCCTCGATGAGGACAAGGTTCAGTTGATTGACAGCCAGTCCGGGAGGGTGCGCGAGATTCTCTCGGTGGCTCCCCACAGCTTCGGCCTGTTCCCTACGTTGTCTCGCGACGACCGGTGGATCGTTTTCCCTCGCGAGGTCACCGAAGCCGACGTGTGGCTGATGAGCCTTCGGTGAGGGCGGTCCTGCGGCGGGCCGGTTTGACATGCTGGGTAGGAATCCATACCATATTGGTATGAAGGCCGTGCTGTCGGAAAAAGGCCAGGTGACCATCCCCAAGCCCCTGCGGGAGCGTCTGGGCCTGCGTCCCGGCCACATCCTGGATTTCAGCGAGGACCGGGGGCGGTTGGTGGCTGCCAAGCAGCCGCCGGAGGACCCCATCGAGCGCGTATACGGAGTTCTCAAGACGGGCCGCGGCACGGACGCCACCCTAAGGCGGCTTCGCGGCCGGGCGGACGCAACGTGATCACCGCGGTCGATACCAGCGTCCTGCTCGATATCTTCGGAGCAGACCCGGTCTTCGGGCCGCGCTCCGCCCAGGCGCTCCGGTCGTGCTTGCGGGAAGGTCGCCTGGTCGCCTGTGAAGTGGTTTGGGCTGAGGTGGCCAGCATGTTCCCGTCGCCCCCGCTGGCCCGTGAGGCCCTCGAGCGCCTGGCGGTGGAATTCAGTGCCCTCGGCCAGGACGCGGCCCTGGCGGCCGCAACCGCCTGGAAGACGTATCGTGCGCGTGGGGGCCGGCGCCAGCGGGTGGCGGCGGATTTCCTGATCGGCGCGCACGCGCGGCTTCAGGCGGAGCGGCTGCTGACCCGAGATCGTGGCTTCTACCGGGCCTACTTTGCGGGCCTTTCGCTGCTTGACCCGGCCACGGCGTGAGCGGGCGCCGCCCGCGCGAAGACGTCACTTCACCGGAATTTCCACCTCCGGCCCGTCGACCCAGGCCACGCTCAGGCCCGGACATTCTCTGTCATGGATGAAGCCCTCGAAGTGTCTGGGCATGGTGCGCACGTCGTGCGTCACCAAGACTCGACCTGACGACGCGGCCACCGCAAGCACTTCGGGATCGGTCATTCCCTCCGGAATGATGCCTTGGGGCGACTCGAAGTCAATCTCCGGCTTGCGACGGAGCAAGCCCGCCACGATGTCTTGATCCAGGTTGGCGTCTGCCAGGAAACGGGCCTTCACACCTGCCTCGGGCCAACCTCTTCCGTGGCGCGCCGGAGTTTCTCCGTCAAACTCGCGGGCAGGGGACTCTGACACGCTTCGGCCTCTGCCCACAGCCTGTCCTGCTCCGTGAGGTACGCTTCGACGACCTCCTTGTTCGCCAGGTAGAACGTGATGGCGCCGTAGACCCTCTCCAGCGAACCAATCAGCGGGAAGGAGCGCAGGATGGTCTCGGGGGAGGCGCCATTCTGGAAGAGATGGACCAAGCGGTCAAGGGCGATGCGCGTGCCCGCAACGTAGTAGCCAGCCTCGCGCTGTTCCACGTAATCCTGCATCACCGCTCCTGACTTTAGTGTACGAGGAGACACCTCGCTGGGCGATGGGGCTGGCGATGCCCCAATTTGAGGCGCGTCCTGGGTGCTCCAGAATCACCGCATCGGAAGCTTCACCTCGGGTCCGTTGATCCAGGCCACGCTCAAGCTCAGGGTGGCCGCGCCCGCGGCGGTGCCTTCGGGCACCCGGAAGTCCACGCGGTAGACGTTGTTCATGCCGGGCCAGCCCAGGGCGCTGATCACCTGGGCAGCTTTGCCATTGACGGTCACCTCGACTGGGGAGTCAACTTGAGGCTCCTTCCCGGTCTGCCACGCCGGGAAGGGCTTGCCGGGGTCGAGGTTGGGGCGCACGGGTCCGAGCCCGCCGACGCTCATCATGAGCACCTCGCCCGCCCGGGCCGGCTTCTCGGCAGTGACCGGCGAGAAGTCGCTCGCGTGGAAGATGGCCGGGCCGGTGGGCACGGTCAGCACTTCCGGCCAGGGGTGTGTCAGCCATGCATGGATGGAACAGTCGCCTCAAGCTCTGGGGACGCCCGACGAGCCGGGCGTGTGGTTCTGGGCCCGCTCCTGGTCTCCGGACGGGCGTAGTATTGCGGGAGACCTGCGAGGCCCGACTGGCGCCTATTCGGGAATTGCCGTCTACTCGCTGGAATCGCGAACCATCCGGCGCCTGACGGAATTCGGGGCCGTCGCCCGCTGGCTGAGTGACAGCCACAGGCTGATGTTCCGGGATGACCAGAAGATCCATCTGCTGGACACCCGGTCCGGGAAGGTCCGCGAGATACTTTCCGTAGCTCCCCATGAACTCGGCTCGATCTTCACCCTCGCGCGCGACGACCGGACCATCGCCTTCGTTCTGGAGACCACCGAAGCCGACGTGTGGCTGATGAGCCAGCGGTAGCGGTCACTTCACCGGAAGCTTCGTCCGCTGGTTCCGGCCCCTATGAACCGCGCCGCTCCCTGGCCTCTACCAGAGCGTCTTCACCGCGTACCGGCGGACCAGATCGTCGCTGGTGACCAAAGCCAGTCCCTCGGCCTGAGCCTGGGCGACCAGAATGCGATCAAACGGGTCCTTGTGAAGCTCTGGCAGACCGTGCAGCGCCGAGACATGCCCGGCCCGGACCGACAGGACCGTAGCGGCCAACAACTCCGTGGCCCGCTCCCACCAGCTCACCGGGTCGGCGACCGTCACCAGACCCTTCCGAACCTTGATGACAACCTCCCAGTAAGATGCCACGCTCAGCACGAGCGGCCCGGCCTGGACCGCCTTGCGCGCTGGCCTCGAAAGCCGCTCCGGGCTGGCCAAAGCCCACATCAGCGTGCTCGTGTCCAGGAGGTAAGGACCCTCTACCAACGGCCCTCCCAGAACGCCTCAGCCTCTTCGGGCAACAGGGGCCGTTCCCAACCCTCCTGCCAGCTCAACTCGCCCCGCATCGCGCCCAGTCGCGGCTTTCCGGCGGCGTGAGCGCGCACCAGCCGTACCACGGGATGGCCGTGCCGGACGATAACGACTTCTTCGCCCTCCTCGACCAGGTCCAGCAGCTTCGATAGTTGCGTTTTGGCCTGATGAACGCTCACCGTCATGACACCCTCATCTTAGTCCTTTTTTTTAGTCAGAACAACCCAGGCGAAGTGTGGCTGATGAGCACTACGCCCTGAGTGCCACCGCCCTCACAGCCACAGGCTGCGCCGCCGCGAGCGCAGCAGCCAGATGAAGAAGGGCCCGCCCAGCATGGCGGTCACCACGCCGACGGGCAGCTCGGAGGGTGCCAGCACGGTGCGCGCCACCAAGTCGCAGACCACCAGGAAGGCTGCGCCCCACAGGAACGAACAGGGGACCAGCAGCCGGTGATCGGCGCCCAGCCTCAGCCGCAAAGCGTGCGGCACAATCAACCCCACAAAGCCGATGGGTCCGGTGATCGAGGTCACCGAGCCGGTCACCAGCGAACCCGCCAGGTAGCCCGCCAGCATCAGCCGGCCTACCGCGACGCCCCGCGCCGCGGCCCACTCCTCGCCCACGGCCAGCAGGTTCCAGTCTCGCGCGCGCAGAAAAGCGTACCCTAGCGGGGGCAGGGTGACGAGGGCGAGCCAGGCCAGCGTCGAGTACTCGACCGGGTCGATGCCGCCCATCAGCCAGTGCAGCACGGCGAACGACTCGCGGAAGCTGGCGATGCTCTGAAGGAACAGGATCAGCGCCAGGCAGATGCTGTTGATGGTCACCCCGGTCAGCAGCAAGGTGAACGACGACATGCGCCGGCCCTCGGTGGCCACTCCCAGCACCAATAGCAGCACCAGGGCCGCGCCAGCGAAGGCGCTCACCCACACCGCCGGCAGTCCCAGCAGTTGGC
>VFZS01000318.1 GCA_016871095.1 Acidobacteriota bacterium | reverse complement strand
AACCAGACAGGAGGTTGTCATGAACCACACCATCAGAACTCTGATCGCCGTCGCCTGTGGCGCGGCGTTTTGCGTCACCGGTCTGGCCCAGACACCGCCGGTGACGATGCTGGAAATCGATCTGAACAACTCGGTGATGTACGTGGAGGACGTGTCGGACATGTCCAAATGGGGCAAGTTGCCGGGGCCGGTTCCGCCCGCCGCGGATTACACCCACCCTTTCAAGTGGCGCACAACGATCGCCGACATCGTGGCGGTGAACGGGAGGCCCGTCAAAGGCAGCTTCGTGCTGGTGCAAAAAGGGATGGCGGGAATAACCGACTTCACGCCTGGGCGCCCGATCAGTGACGTCCAGGGGACCTGCGTGAGGGAAAGCCGTCTTATTCTTCTCCAGCCGGATGGGACGGCGATCGGGAGCATGATAGTCTCCGGAAGCACCACCCTCATGCCGCCGCCCGGCGCGCCCAATGTCGAGGTATCCCCTCCGGGTATGGAGGCGGTGGTCGCGGGAACCGGGGCGTTTCTCGGAGCGCGAGGCCACAAGATCCTGGCGGGCTCATCCAGAGTGGCTTCCGTTACGGAAGACGCGGCCTACCGCCGCATAAACGGCGGAAACAAGCTGAAGATTTACATCCACCTGATCCCCATGACCTGGCCGGAGGTACTGACCGTGCCCACCGGTCCGGCCATCTTCCATGCGGACGACTTCTCGCCGGTCACCACCGAGAAGCCTGCCCGCGCGGGCGAGTTGCTCATGATGAGCGTCAGCGGGCTCGGTCCCGTGCGGCCCAACCTCGACCCCGGCAAGCCTTTCCCGGCGTGGCAGGCCGGCAAGGAGCACGTGGTGAACTCCCCGGTCGAGGTCACGGTGAATGGCAAAGCTGCCGCTGTGACGAGCGCCATCGGCTGGCCGGGGATGAACAACGTCTATCGCGTCGATTTCCGCGTGCCCGAAGGCACCGCCGCCGGCACGGCCACCCTGGGCCTGAGTGTAGCCTGGATCAACGGTCCCGAGGTGAAGATCCCGGTGCGGTGACGGCTATCGGTTGACCTCGGCGCCGCCCGCGTTTGCGGGCCCATCCGCCGGCTCAGCACGGAGAGAGTCTTGGAACTCGCACCCCGCTGTGCGAGAATCGAAGCGTGAAGGCTGGCGAGTTTCTGAGGCGGGTCAAGAGATTGGCTGCCGCTCGCCGCCAGTTCTTTGCCTTCCGACCCGATCGAGGGAAAGGAAGTCACGGCAGAGTGTGTCTTGGATCGGAATTCACGACGGTCAAGGACCTCAAGAAGGAGATCGGTGTGTCCCTGCTCGCCAAGATGTGCCGCGATCTGGGGATCGATCCGCACGAGCTGTGAAAGGAGTACGCCATGTTCTACTTTCGGTATCCCGCCAAGTTCACCCGGTGCGCCGATGGGCGCGTTCTGGTTGAGTTGATCGACTTCCCGCGCGCGGCGACTGACGGGAACGACATGCGGGAGGCCATGGCGGAAGCGGAAGACTGCCTGGGCAGCGTCATCTCGTTTGCCATCGTGGACAATGAGGATATCCCCCCTCCGTCCCCGCTGCGGCGGGGTTTGCGGGCCGTCAACGTGCCGCTATACCTGGCGCCGAAGCTGGCGCTGTATCTCGCCATGCGGGGCGCGGGCATCAGCCCTAGCCAACTAGCGCGGCGGCTCGGTGTGCCGCAGACGGCTGTCCGCCGGCTACTCGATCCGAAGCAGGAGTTGAGCCCCGAGAAGATCCAGGCCGCGCTGGCCACGCTGGGAAAACACGTGTGCGTCGCCATGGAGGACGCCGCTTGAGGGGGCCAGTGGCGCACCGGCCTTCGCCCGGTCGGTCCCAACCTCGGCCCTGGCAAGCCGTTTCCGGCTTGGCAAGTCGGCAAGGACGAAGGCGCCGCCGCGGGCACGGCTGCCCTCGGCCTGAGCGTGGCCTGGATCAACGGGCCGGAAGTGAAGATTCCGGTGCGGTGACCTGATTTCACTGCTGCCGGAGGAACTCGACGCGCAGAACTTCGGCGATTTGCCAGCGGAGGGCGGGAAGATCCTCGGTAACAGTCTTCCAGATGATCGTCCAATCAAGCCCGAAATAGCCGGGCGTGACGCGGTGACGAAGGCCGATGGCCTGCTTCCAGGGGATCTCCGAATGGCGTGAGCGTAGGTCCTCGGAGAGCTGACAGGCGGCCTCCCCGATTATGGTCAGCCGCCGCAGGATGACGTCCTGCAAATCCTCGTCGGCGGTCACGGAGGCCAGGTCGCGGCCGGCGATACGCGCGGCAATCCGATCGGCAGCCTCGAGGATGTCCAGCAGGAACAGCTCATCACGCCGCATAGACGGATCTGGCCCCGCGCAACACTTCAGCGCGCATGGTTTCCCTCAGTCCGGCCTTGGTCACCAGGTCCACGCGACGTTTGAGCAGCGTCTCCAGTTCGTCGTTCAGGTCCCACAATTCGAACAGCCCGATGGGCGCACCGGGTTCGAACTCGACCAGCAGGTCGATGTCGCTGCCCGGTTGCAGATCGCCCCGCGCAGCCGAGCCGAATACCGACAGTTGCTTGACCCGATACCGGCGGCAGATTTCCGCCATCTCTCGGACTGGCAGGATGACGCCGGCACTAAGGGTCATGGCGGGACTCCGACTCAATTCCATTATCCACCGGCCAGCCGAGCGGCGCATCCGCCCGGCGCGGTGCAGCACGCCTCGGAAGGCAGCCCGTCCGGTTCCAGCCGGAGGGCGGAATCGTAGAGTTCCTCCACCCGCCGCCATCGGGCCGGCCCCAGGCGTTCCCCCGTTCAGGCCGATTGTAGCACCGCCGGGCCGGCCCGAAAATATTTTCGCCGGGCGGTTGTAGTTGGCGGGTGGATTTTACGTGTAACCGGGTAGGAGGTGGTTATGAACCGCACAATCAGAACCCTGATCGCCGTCGCCTGTGGCGCGGCGTTTTGCCTCACCGGTCTGGCCCAGACGCCGCCGGTGACGATCCTGGAGATCGACCTTGACAAGAGAGTATGTTACCTGGACGACGTTGCGGACCCCACCAAGAAGGCCACCTCGGTGGCCCCGGTGCCCTACACGAGCGAGGTGAGATACCGCACTTTCAAGATGAACCTGTGTATGGCGGACATTGTGGCAGTCAATGGCAGACCAGCCAAGGGCTTCTACGTGCAAACCTATTATCAGGTGCTGGCGGCGACCGATCTGACGCCAGGGCGTTCTGTTGCCGATACTGTGGGTTCTTGCCCCAGCGACGCCACTTTTGCCCTCCTTCACCCGGACGGAACACCGATCGGGACGATCATGGCAAGCGGGATTGCCGGCTACCCAATCGCGCCAGGCGCCCCCGGTCGCGTGGAATTGGACAACTTGTCGGTTGTCGGCGGCACCGGGCTGTTCCTCGGAGCGCGCGGCCAGGCCGCTCTAGGCCCGGCAGTCAGCCTCTCCAGAGCGGCTTCGATGCTCGAGGATCCGGCCTACCGGCGAATCAACGGCGGGGGCAGACGGCTTGAGATCCTTCACCTCATCCCCATGACCTGGCCGGAAGTGCTGACAGTTCCCACCGGCCCGGCCATCTTCCATGCGGACGATTTCTCGGCGGTCACGGCCGAGAAGCCTGCCCGGGCGGGTGAGCTGCTCATGCTGAGCGTCAGCGGGCTTGGCCCGGTGCGGCCCAACCTCGATCCGGGCAAGCCGTTTCCGGCGTGGCAGGCCGGCAAGGAGCACCAGGTCAACTCCCCGGTCGAGGTCACGGTAAATGGTAAAGCTGCCGCTGTGACAAGCGCCATCGGCTGGCCGGGGATGAACAACGTCTATCGCGTCGATTTCCGCGTGCCCGAAGGCACCGCCGCCGGCACGGCCACCCTGGGCCTGAGCGTGGCCTGGATCAACGGGCCGGAGGTAAAGATCCCGGTGCGGTGATCTGAGCGGCAGGCGGCCCGGGATCTGCCTGGGCAACCACGGGGCAATGCCATATCCGGTAGGATATAGGCAGCGCGCGAGCATGCCCACGATCAGTCAGTTTTACGGAATCCTGATTCGCATGTTCTTCAGCGATCACGCGCCGCCGCACTTCCATGCGGTCTACGGGGAGTCCCAGGCAACGATCGACATTGTCCGCCGCTGCGTGGTCGAGGGTGAACTCCCACGGCGTGCTCTGGAACTCGTCCTGGATTGGGCGGAACTCCACCAGGAGGAACTGCTGGAAAACTGGCGGCTGTGCCGGGACAAGCAGCCGCCACGCAGGATTGACCCCCTCCGCTAGAGTGCGGGATTATAGGAGTGGGGGAAAGGAAACATGTACTGGGAGGTGATCGAGGTTCGGCCGGAACCGGGTGGGAGTCTATTCGTCCGGTTTGCTGACGGCGTGGCCGGGTACGTTCGTTTCCTCCCTGATTACTTCACCGGGGTTTTTGAGCGCCTGCGGGATCCGGCGCACTTCGCACAAGTCTTCGTGGACCAGGGCGCGGTGGCGTGGCCGGGAGAGATCGACCTGGCCCCTGACGCCATGTACGAACAGATCCGGCGGAACGGGGAGTGGGTGCTGTCAGGAGAACTGGAAGAGGCGCCGGCTTGAAGCGCTGGCGGCTGGCCACGGGTTGATCGCGGCCTGGATGGCCGAGGCGGCCCGGAGGGTTGCAGTGCAGTGAACGGGGCCGCGCTCAGCGTGGCAGGCTCATCAGCCCTTGGTCCAACGCGGCCCCGCGTTGATCCCGGCAAGCCGTTCCCGGCGTGGGCGGCGGGCAAGGAGCACCAGGTTAGCTCGCCAGTCGAGGTCACGGTGAATGGCGAAGCTGCCGCCGTACCGGGCTAGCGGGCCGCCTCCCGGCCCAGCTCCCGCCACAGCCAGGCCTTGGCCAGGCGCCAGTCGCGCATCACGGTCTGGGGCGAGACCCGGAGCACACCGGCGGCCTCCTCGACGCTCAGCCCGCCGAAGAACCGCAGCTCGACCACTTCACTCTTGCGGGCGTCTACCTTCGCCAGGGCGTTCAGCGCCTCATGGACGGCGACCATATCGGCGCTCCGCTCCCGGCAGACGGCCAGGGCGTCCTCCAGCGGCACAGGCCGCGCGCCTCCGCCGCGCTTGGCCGAGCGGCGAGCGCGGGCGTAATCCACCAGGATGCTGCGCATGACCCGGGCCGAGACGCCAAAGAAGTGGGCGCGGTCCTGCCAGTCGGCCTGCTTCAAGTCGATCAACCGCGCGTAGGCCTCGTCCAGCAGGGCCGTGGTTTGCAGGGCCGGGTCTGGACGCCCCCGCTTCAAGTAGCGCGTAGCGATCCGGCGCAGTTCCGTCTCCACCAGCGGAATCAGCCGCGCGAGCGCCGCCTGGTCCCCCTGGCTCCAGGCGCGCAGCAAGCCGCTGATGTCCTGGGAGTCGCCTGCGCTCATGATCCCCGTCCGGGCCAATTGTAGCACCGGCGGGCGGGGCGGTGATCCCTCGCGCAACCTCTAATACTCTCGACCGCCTCTGCCGATGAAGATAGGCAGGAGCGGTGGTGCCAATAGTGCGGGTGTTTGCCTGTGAATGTCAGCCCATCGTGTTGGAGGGCCTGGCCAGCCTGCTGGGCGCCAGCCCGGACCTGGAACTGGCCGGGAGCGCGTTGAGCACGGACGAGGTCTTGGCCACCCTGTCGGGTGCGCAACCGGATGTGATCCTGGTCTGCGAGGACTTCGAGGCTCCCGTGACGGCGCACCACCCGGGTGTCCTGAGAAGCCTGGCCCCCCAGGCTCGCCTGATCCTGTGGACGAACGCTCCGGATTCCCATCCATCGGCGCTGGAGATCGGTTTCTCCGGCATCGTGGACAAGCGGCGTCCGGTGGGTGTGCTGCTGGAGTGCCTGCGGGCGGTGGCGCAAGGGGCTTGCTGGAGGGACGGACACGGCGAATTGCCCGAGTACGGCACGCGCCGCGGCCCTCCGCGCCTGACCCGGCGGGAGCGCGAAATCGCGCTCCTGGTGGGGGAAGGACGCAAGAACCGCGAGATCGCCGACACGCTGTCGATCTCTCCGGGCACGGTGAAGGTGCACCTGATGCACATCTTCGAGAAGGCGGGCGTGGAGGATCGCCTCCAGCTGGCGCTGCTGGCCCGGCGGCTGCTAAGCCCGGAGCCCGAGGAGCCGGCCCGGGCGGAAGTGGAGCCGGCGCTGGTGGATTCCGTGCTGAAGTGAGCCGTGAGCATCCGGCGCCTGCTCGTTCCCTCGCTGTCTGATTGCCTGTTTGTCTCCCTGCTGGGGTGGCTATTTGCCAGCGGCAGCGGGTGGATCGGCCTGCTGGCGGACGGGGACACCGGCTGGCACATCCGCACCGGGCAGCACATCCTGGACGGAGGCGGGCTGCCCCGCCAGGACCTGTTCTCCTTCTCCCGGCCAGGCGCCCCGTGGTTCGCCTGGGAGTGGCTCAGTGACGTGGTCCTGGGGTGGCTTCACCGGCAGGCGGGCCTGAAAGGGGTGGTCCTGGTGGCCGGGGCCGCCGCCTGCGCTTCGATCACGCTAGTGTTCCGGCATGCGCTCTGGCGGGGAGCGGGTATGTTCGTGGCCTTGGCGGCCTGCCTGTTGGGGGCCGGGGCCTCGACCATCCACCATCTGGCCCGGCCCCATGTGTTTACCCTGGT
>VFZS01000317.1 GCA_016871095.1 Acidobacteriota bacterium | reverse complement strand
CGAAGCGCTCCAGCAGCGCGCGCACCTGCTCCACATTTTGGAGCGGATTCCGGTTTGCCCTTGGGGCGGGCACGTTTATAATATACGCAGCTAGCAACCACTTTGCGAGGATGGAGGACATCTTGACAACTCCCAAGGAGAACCCCAAGCGCTGGTACATCGTGATGGTGTTTTGCATGGCCCTGTCGTTCTTTGCCTTCGTGGTGGGCCCGCGCATTGGCTACGCGGAGCCGGCAATGCAGGCCTCCGGGATCCTGATCGGGCTGTGGGCGCCGGTCTTGGGAATCATGGGCCTGCGCGCCGAACTACTGGGCAGAAAGCCGGAGTGAGTTAGGCGCTGCCGGGCATCGCTCGCCGCAGCAATGCCGCGGCGCCAGCATGTGAATGCTGCGTGATCGCATAGAGCAACTGGAAGCCCGGGTTCGCCGCGCCGCCGCGCGCTCCGGGCGCCGGGCCGAAGGGATTACCTTGCTCGCGGTCACCAAACTGTTCCCGGCCGCGGTGATCCGCCAGGCCTATGAACTGGGGCTGCGCCGGTTTGGGGAGAGCTACGTCCAGGAGTTCGAAACCAAGGCGGCGGGGCTGGGCGAGCTGGCCGAGGCGCGCTTCCACCTGATCGGCCACTTGCAATCCAACAAGAGCCGACGCGCGGCCCAACGGTTCGACGTCATCGAGACCCTGGACTCGGCCCGGCTGGCGCGGCGCCTCGAGGAAGTCCCCGCGGCGCTGCGGCGGAGCGGCCCGGCGCGCCTGGAGGTCATGCTCGAGGTGAAGCTCTCCCCCGAGGAGGCCAAGAGCGGGGCCGGGGTCGAGGACTTGCCGGCGCTGGTCGAGGCGGTGCGGGCCTGCCCCAGCCTAGAGCTGACCGGCCTGATGACCATGCCGCCCTGGTCGGAGGACCCCGAGGAGTCGCGGCCTTACTTCCGGCGACTCCGGGAGCTGGCCGGGCGCTTCGGCCTGACGAAGCTGTCGATGGGGATGTCGCACGACCTGGAGGTGGCCATCGAAGAAGGGGCCACCGAGGTGCGGGTCGGGACCGCCCTGTTCGGACCGCGGGCGGAGCGGTGACCGTCGGCTTCCACGCGCCGCCTTGCACCGCGCGCACGGGCGTGGCCGACTACGCCGCCGCGCTGCTGGGCGCACTGTCGCGCCTGGGGCGGGTCGAGGCGGGGGCCGCCGAGGCGGACGTTCATCTCTACCACCTCGGCAACAACCAGCTTCACCGGGGCATCTACGAGCAGGCGCTCGAGCGCCCCGGCGTGGCCGTGCTGCACGACGCGGTGCTGATGCACTTCTTCCTGGGGGCGCTGGAGCGGGAGAGCTTCATCGCGGAGTTCATCTACAACTACGGCGAATGGACGCGCGGACTGGCGGAGGAGCTGTGGGCCGGCCGGGCGCGCTCGGCTCAGGAGGCGCGTTACTTCCGCTACCCCATGCTGCGGCGGATCGCGGAGCACTCGCGCGCGCTGATCGTTCACAACCCCGGCGCCGGCCGGATGGCGGCTGAGCACGGCGCGGCCACGCCAGTGATCGAGATCCCGCACCTGTTCCAGCCGCCGGAGCTGCTGGCCGCCGCTGAGGTGGCGCGGTTCCGGCAGAGCCTCGGGGTGGGGCCGGGTACGCTTCTGTTCGGGGTCTTCGGCCACCTGCGCGAGTCCAAGCGCCTGGCGGTGGTCGTGCGCGCTTTCCAGCGGGTGCGGCAAGCGGGCCGCGATGCCGCCCTGCTGGTGGCGGGAGATTTCGTTTCGTCGGACCTGGAGCGCGCCATGGCGCCGCTAGTGGAGGGGACCGGTATCCTGCGCGCCGGCTACGCCCCGGAACGGCGGTTCTGGCTGCTGGCTTCCGCGGTGGATGCCTGCGTCAACCTCCGCTATCCGCCGGCGGGGGAGACCTCGGGGATCGCCATCCGCCTGATGGGCATCGGCAAGCCGGTGGTGGTGAGCGTCGGCGAGGAGACGGCGCGCTTTCCGGAAGGGACCTGCCTCAAGGTGGACCACGGCCCCGGCGAGCCGGATATGCTATCGGAATACCTGCTGTGGCTGGCCGGCTCGCCCGCCGACGCCCGCGAGATCGGCCGCCGCGGGGCCGCCCACATCCGGGAACACCACGCCCTGGACTCCGTGGCCCGCCAGTACTGGGACGTTCTGTGCGCCGTAGCCGCGGATAGGGCTTGACAATCATGACGCAGTGCGTTATGATTGTGATGCAGTGCGTTAGGGCGCCTGCCTAAGGCTATGGATCGGCTTATCAAACGCTACGACAACCGCAAACTCTACGACACCGAGGCCAAGCAGTACGTGTCGCTGGAGGAACTGGCCGCGCTGGTGCGTCAGGGTGACCACATCCAGGTGGTGGACAACTCCACCGGCGAGGACCTCACTGTCCAGACGCTGGCCCGCATCATCATGGAGGAGGGGCGCAGCGGGAAAGCCCGGGTTTCGACCGAATTCCTGCACGACATGGTGCGCTGGGGCGGCAAGGTGGTCAGCACCAGCCGGGAGCAGCTCGAGAAGATGGTGCAGGCATCCATCGAGAAACTCGGCCCGGTGCGCCAGGCCCGGGAAGAATTGGCCGCGCTGAAGGCTCAACTGGTGGAGCTGGAGGCGAGAATCGCCGCGCTGTCAGCGGAGGGTGCGCCCGTTACGGAGAAGACTGCTGAAAGAGAGGAGTCATGAGTGTGACGAAGGCCAAGCAGACGGCCGCGGCCCTGCTCCGCGAATCGTGGCTGGTGGGAATCGGGGCGGCGGCCGTAACCGGAGAGGGCATCGCGGCGGCGGTCCGCGCCTTGAAGCAGAAGGGCGAGGAGTTCGAGAATCGGGCGCCCCGCCTGAAGGCCGCCGGTGAGGCGCCCGGTAAAGCGGCTCGCAAACTGGGGGAGAAACTGGGCGCGGGGGCCGCTCGCGTGCGGAGAACCGCGGAGTCGGGCGTGCGGTCGGTGGTTAAGAAGGCGGGGATACCGGTCCGGGAGGAGATCGGGGCGCTGCGCCGGAAGGTCGATGGACTGACGGCCCGCCTGGCCGAGGTGCAGGCGCGTAAAGCCGTTCCGGAAGGCCAGGCTTAGCGATCGCCCCAAGGCCAGCCGAAATCAAGCTCTTTGGGGAAGTTGACAGGGGGGTGGGGGTTGGCTATGCTGGGAGAGTGTGGTGAAGTTGTGTCTGCCCTTGTATGACTGCGCCCGGAAGGGCGTGTGAGCAGGGGCCGGCCCCGAGGTTCCGGGACTCCCTGGGGTTCCGGGGCATGGGCTAGTCCGAAACCAGCACTCACTTAAACAGCAGACCGCGGCGTGCGGCCTGGATCTTGGCTGCGCCTGTGTCAGAAGAACAGGCCGGCCAAAAACGGGCGGGAAGGTGGAAGCGCCGCCGACAGGAGAAAGGAACAGGCGTGCCGACGTTCAGTCAACTGGTACGGAAGGGGCGGGAGCTGCCGAAATTCAAGACCAACAGCCCGGCCCTGATGCGCTGCCCGCAGAAGCGGGGCGTGTGCACCCGCGTGTACACAACCACGCCGAAGAAACCCAACTCGGCGTTGCGCAAGGTGGCGCGCGTGCGCCTGACCAACGGCATCGAAGTGACCACCTACATCCCCGGGGTGGGGCACAACCTCCAGGAGCACTCCATCGTGCTCATTCGCGGGGGCCGCGTCAAGGACCTGCCGGGCGTGCGCTACCACATCATCCGCGGCACGCTGGATGCCGCCGGGGTGTCCGACCGCAAGCAGGGGAGATCCAAGTACGGGGCCAAGCGGCCCAAGTCATAGTGGGGAGCCATGCCGCGCAGAAGAAGAGCTGAGCCGAAAGAAATAGCGCCCGATCCGGTCTACAACTCCACCCTGGTGGAGAAGTTCATCAACTCCATGATGTGGGACGGCAAGAAGGCCGTCTCCCAGCGCAATTTCTACGGCGCCATGGACAAGATGCGGGACCGCGCCAGCGACGACCCCTTGAAGCTGTTCAAGAAGGCGGTGGAGAACTGCAAGCCGCTGCTGGAGGTCAAGACCCGCCGCGTGGGCGGCGCCAACTACCAAGTGCCCATCGAGGTGCCGCAGACCCGTCGCACCAGCCTGGCCATGCGCTGGCTGGTGCTCAACGCCCGCTCCCGCCCCGAGAAGAGCATGGCCGAGAGGCTGGCGGCCGAGCTGCTGGACGCCGCCAACATGCGCGGCGGCGCCATCAAGAAGAAGGACGACGTCCACCGCATGGCGGAGGCCAACAAGGCCTTTGCGCACTACCGGTGGTAAGGAGATGCCCGTGGCTTGTAGCCTGTGGCCGGTAGGTGAGCGCCCCACTCTACGAGCCACAGGCTACAAGCTACAAGCGACAAGCTGTTGAACATGCCCCGCAGCGTTCCCATCGACAGGATGCGCAATATCGGCATCATGGCCCACATCGATGCCGGTAAGACGACCACTACGGAACGCATTCTCTACTACACCGGTCGTACTTACAGGCTCGGTGAAGTGGACGACGGCACTGCGGTGATGGACTGGATGGAGCAAGAGCAGGAGCGGGGCATCACCATCACCTCGGCGGCTACCACCTGCGAATGGCGGGACTGCCAGATCAACATCATCGACACGCCGGGCCACGTGGACTTCACCGCCGAGGTCGAGCGCAGCCTGCGGGTGCTGGACGGGGCGGTGGCCATCTTCGATGCGGTGGCCGGGGTGCAGCCGCAGACCGAGACGGTATGGCGGCAGGCGGACAAGTACCGAGTCCCCCGCATCTGCTTTATCAACAAGATGGACCGGGTGGGAGCGGACTTCTACCAAGCCGTGGCCAGCATCGTACACCGCCTGAAGTGCCGCCCGGTGCCGGTTCAGCTCCCCGTGGGCGCCGAGGACGGCTTCCTTGGGGTGGTGGACCTGGTGAGCATGGAGGCCCGAATCTGGCGGGACGAGACCCTGGGCGCCCAGTTCGACGACGTGGAGATCCCCGCGGACCTGGCCGAGAAGGCCCGGCAATACCACGACCAACTGGTGGAAGCCGTGGCCGAGTCCGACGACGCGCTGTTCGAGAAGTACGTCCACGCCGAGCCTATCAGCCGGGAGGAGTTGAAGGCGGCCATACGGCGCGCCACGCTGGCGCAGAAGATCTTCCCGGTGCTGTGCGGGGCGGCGTTCAAGAACAAGGGCGTGCAGAAGCTGCTGGACGCGGTGGTGGACTACCTGCCCTCGCCCACGGACGTGCCGCCGGTGGAAGGCGCGGCCCTGGACGATCCCGGCCGGGTGCTCACGCGTCCGGCTTCCGAGCAGGCCCCCTTCGCCGCGCTGGTCTTCAAGATCATGACCGACCCCTACGTGGGGCAACTGGCCTTCCTGCGGGTGTACTCGGGGATCCTGGCCAGCGGTGACACGGTCTACAACGTCGCCAAGGGGCGGGCCGAGCGCATCGGGCGGCTGGTGCGGATGCACTCCAACAAGCGGGAGGAGGCCCAGGAGGTGTGGGCCGGGGACATCGCCGCGGCGGTGGGCCTGAAAACGGTCTCCACCGGGGACACCATCTGCGACCAGCGCGAGCCCATCGTGCTGGAATCCATCGAGTTCCCCAACCCGGTCATCCAGGTGGCCATCGAGCCTAAGACCAAGGCGGACCAGGAGAAACTGGGGCTGGCCATCGGCAAGCTGGTGCAGGAAGACCCGACCTTGCAGATCGCCACCGACAGCGAGACCGGCCAGACCATCCTCTCAGGGATGGGGGAGTTGCACCTGGAGATCGTCATCGACCGGATGCAGCGGGAGTTCGGAGTGGGGGCCAGCGTGGGCAAGCCGCAGGTGGCCTACCGCGAGACCATCCGGATGGCGGCCGAGGAGCGGGGGCGCTTCGTGCGCCAGACCGGCGGGCGCGGGCAGTACGGCGATGTGGTTCTGCGGGTGGAGCCTCTTCCCCCCGGCAGCGGCGTCCAGTTCGAGAACGCCGTGGTGGGCGGCGCCGTGCCCCGGGACTACATCCCTGCCGTCGAGCGGGGCGCGAAAGAGGCCCTCGAGGGCGGCGTACTGGCTGGCTTCCCCATGTCGGACGTCAAGGTCACGCTGCTGGACGGCAGCTACCACGAAGTGGACTCCTCCGAGATGGCGTTCAAGATCGCCGGCTCGATGGGGTTGCGCGCCGCCGCCGAGAGGGCCCAGCCGGTGCTGCTGGAGCCGGTCATGAGCCTGGAAGTGGTGGTGCCCGAGGAGTACATGGGCGACGTGATCGGGGACCTGAACGGGCGGCGGGGGCGCATCGAGGGCATGCTGTTGCGCGGCACCTCGCAGATCATCAAGGCCATGGCGCCGCTCAGAGAGATGTTCGGTTACGCCACCGACCTGCGGTCGCGCACCCAGGGGCGGGGCAGCTTCACCATGCATTTCGGCCGGTACGAGGAAGTGCCGGCGCCGATCGCAGAGGAGATCATCAACCGGGTACAAGGCAAGGTTCTCTGGTAAGGAGCAAGCTGAGATATGGCTAAGGAGAAATTCGACCGCAGCAAGCCGCACGTCAACGTGGGAACGATCGGGCACATCGATCACGGCAAGACCACCCTGACGGCGGCCATGACCCGGGTGTTGGCCAAGGCCAACCCCAAGGTGAAGTTCCGCAGTTTCGACTCCATCGACAACGCGCCGGAGGAGAAGG
>VFZS01000316.1 GCA_016871095.1 Acidobacteriota bacterium | reverse complement strand
CGAATTCGAGAAGGACTTCGAAGAACTCCGCAAGCGCTTCGGCTGACACTGCCCCTTGCGGGGTCCGGCAGCGGCCGCGCTTCAGTAGCCCTTCTGCTTGTCCACCATGTGGAGCAGCGGCTCGCCGGCGGCGAAGCGGCGCAGGTTCTCCTTGAGCAGCGCCGTGCGGCGCTCCTGGACCCGGTCGGAGCCGCCCGCGATGTGCGGCGTAATTAGGACGTTCTCGAACTTCCACAGCGCGTGCCCCTTGGGCAGCGGCTCCGGGTCGGTCACGTCCAGGCCCGCGCCGGCCAGGTGCTTGCTGTCCAGCGCCTGCACCAGCGCCGCGGTGCTGTAGAGCTTCCCCCGCGAGACGGCGATGAAGTAGGAACCCCTCTTCATCAGCTCGAACTGGCGGCGGCCCATCATGCCCTCGCTCTCCGGCGTATGCGGGGCGGATACGAACACCACGTCGGCCTCGGGCAGCGCCTCATCGAGCCGGTCCGGGGGCGTCACCTTGGCCGCCAGCGGGGTGTAGGGGATGTCCTTGGGATCCACTCCTATCACCCGCATGCCGAAGCCGCTGGCGCGCTGCGCGATCTGCATCCCGATGCCGCCCAGTCCGATGATCACCGCGGTCTTGCCGCTCAGCTCGATCAGGCGGTGCTGCCCGCGTGTCCACTCCTCGGTCTTCTGCGCCGGGAGGGTGCGGTACAGGCCGCGGGTGAGGGCCAGCAGCAGCGCCATGGCGTGATCGGCGATGTTGGGCCCCTGGATGATCTTGCAGTTGGTCACCACGATGGGGTTGGCGCGCAGCTCCGGGCTAAGGTAGCGCTCGACCCCGGCGCTGTAGATCTGCACCCACCTGAGCTTCTTGCCCGCGGCCAGCAGTCGCGGGCTGATGGTTCCCAGTATGGCGTCGGCGTCGGCCACCTCGGCGGCCAGCCGTTCCCCTTCGGCCATCACCAGGGTCAGGCCAGGCGCGGCCGCTTTCAGTTCCTCGACCGCCTCCGCCCTCAGCCCGGTGACCACCACCTTCTTGCTCTGCGCCGCCAGCAGGCCCGTGACCAGCAGAACGGCGGCCGTAACGAAGTGGCGGATCTTCACCTTGCCCTCCGCAAAGCTGCATTCTACCGCAGCCGTCGGGGGCAGCCCCTCACGCCCAGGTGATGAGCCCGGGCAGGAAGTGGGATCTCAGGTCAGTGTGGCGGGGCAGCACCCGCATCGTGTAGCCGTGGAGGCCGCTACGGCAACACGGCACCGCGGTGGCCTCGAACAGTAGCCAGCCGTGCTCCTTGCTCCCAGCCGGCTGCATGGTGATGGTTTGGGGTTGGACGATTTCGCCCGCCGGGTCCAGCCGCCCCAGGTAGAGCTGCACCTCGACGTCCTCGGGGCCCAGGCCGCCCAGCGCGACCCTCGCGCGGACGCGCGCCGTGGCGCCCACCCGCAGCTCCATCTCCGGCCCGCCGTCCACCGTCTCGATGCGCACTTGCGGCCACTCCCGCCCCACCCGCTCCAGCCACCGGGCCAGGGCCTTGGCGCGCGCCGCGCCATCCCCTGCCAGCTCCAGGTACTTGGCGTGCGCCGGCAGGTAGATGACCTCGGTGTAGTCCCGCACCATGCGGTGGGTGTTGAAGAAGTGGCACAGCATAGAGATGGAGGCTTTCATCCGCTCGATCCACTTCCGCGGCAGCCGGTCCACGCCGCGCTCGTAGAAGGTCGGCACCACGTCCCGCTCCAGCAGGTGGTAAAGGGCCTCGGACTCCACCTGGTCCCGGTACTCCGCGTCGGTATACTCCTCTCCGCTGCCGATGGCCCACCCGATGGGACTGCTGCGCAGCTCCGGCACGCGCCAGGCCTCGTCCCACCAGCCGTCCAGCACGCTCAGGTTCAGCGCCCCGTTGGCCGCCGCCTTCATCCCGCTGGTCCCGCTGGCCTCCAGCGGACGCTCCGGCGTGTTGAGCCACACGTCCACGCCCTGCACCAGATAGCGGGCCACGGTCAGGCCGTAGTCCTCCAGGAAAACCAGGCGCCGCCGGAACTCCTCCCGCCGGGCCAGCCCCACGATTTGCCGGATCAACTCCTTGCCGGCCCCGTCCCGGGGATGCGCCTTGCCGGCGAAGATCACCTGCACCGGCCGCCGCGAATCCGTCAAGATGGCCTTGAGCCGCTCGATGTCCTTGAGCAGCAGGGTGGCCCGTTTGTAGGTGGCGAAACGGCGCGCAAACCCGATGGTCAGGGCCTCCGGGTCCAGTACCTCTTCGGCCGCTTCGATCTCCGAAGGCGGTGCGCTCCGGCGCTCCAGTTGTTCCCGCAGGCGGCGGCGCGCAAAGGCCACCAGGCGCTCCCGCCGCCGCTCGTGCGTGCGCCACAACTCCTCCGCCGGGATGTTGTCCACGCGGTGCCACAACGCCTGGTCCCCCGGCTCGACCCGCCATTTCGGACCGAGGTAGCGGTCGTAGAGCTGGTTCATCTCATAGGAGATCCAGCTCTGAAAATGCACTCCGTTGGTGACGTGCCCTATGGGCGCCTCCTCGACCGGCACCCGTGGCCACAAACCCTGCCACATCTTCCGGCTGACCTCGCCGTGCAGCCTGCTGACGCCGTTGGCCGCCGCCGCCAGCCGCAGCGCCAGCACGGTCATGCAGAAATCGCCCCCGTCTCCCTGCCGCCCGAGTCGCAGGAACTCGTCGTGTGAGAGCCCCAGCAAGTGGGCATAGTCTCCCAGGTAGCGGTCGATCAGCTCCGGCGGGAAGTAGTCGTGGCCCGCGATCACCGGCGTGTGCCCGGTGAACACCAAACTGGCTGAAGCCAGCGCTCGGGCCTCCGCGAAGCTCAGCCCCCGCTGCTCCATCAGCCGCCGCACGCGCTCCAGCCCCAGGAAGGCCGAGTGCCCCTCGTTCATGTGGTAGACCGTCGGCTCCAGGCCCAGCGCCTCCAGGGCCCGGTACCCGCCGATCCCCAGCATCACTTCCTGCTTGATACGCATCTCCAGGTCGCCGCCGTAGAGCTGGTCGGTGATGTCCCGGTCCCCGGGCTGACTGTTTGCCGGGATGTTGGTGTCCAGCAGGTACAGCGGTATACGCCCCACCTGTGCCCGCCACACCTGGGCGGTCACCATGCGGCCGGGATAGGGTACCTGGACGGTTACCAGGCCGCCGTCCGGCTGGCGCACAGCCGCCAGGGGCAGGTTGTGGAAATCATTCTCCAGATAGTCCTCTTGCTGCCAGCCGGCCTGGTTCAGATACTGTTTGAAATACCCCTCCTGATACAGCAGGCCCACGCCCACCAGCGGTACGCCCAGATCGCTGGCCGACTTGAGGTGATCTCCGGCCAGAATCCCCAAGCCGCCCGCGAAAATCGACAGGCACTCGGTCAATCCAAACTCGGCCGAGAAATACGCCACCAGCGGCTGGTGGTCCTCCTGCCGCCACGTCCGCCGGAACCAGGAGGTCTCCGCCCGGAGGTAGTCCTGGAAATCCCTCGTCACGCGCTCGAGATGCGCCAGAAAAGCATCGTCCCGCGCCAGCGACTCCAGCTTGACCTGATCGATGCTCCCCAGCATCAACACCGGGTTGTGCCCGCTGGACTCCCACAAGTCGCTGTCCAGCCGCCGAAACAACTCGATGGCCTCGTGATTCCAGGCCCACCTCAGGTTGTGGGCCAGCTCTCTCAGTCCCTCCAGCGGCGCCGGCAGCGACGGCACCACGCTGAACGTCCGTATTGGCTTCATTTGCGCTCCTAGTTCAGCATCCTACTTCCAACGGCAGGCCCAGGGCAAGATAGAATGAAGTCCTTGTGAGGCTTCCCGACACCGCCCGCGAGTTCCTGGCCCGCCATCTCGAACGCGTCCGCCGCTTCCACCCCAGGAAGCGTATCGTCTTCCCGGAGGGCGGCGATCCCAGGATCCTGGCCGCCGCCGAGCGGCTGGCCCGCGAGGAGCTGGCCGCCCCTATTCTAATCGGCCCTCGCCCGGCGCAAGTTCACCCCGGAGTCACCTTTATTGATCCCGCCTCAGACCCCCGGACCAGCCGCTACGCCGCCCTCTACCTCCAGCGCCGCGGGGCGCGGGGCGTCACCGAGAAGGCCGCCTCCGAAATCGCCCGCCGTCCCCTCTACTTCGCTACCCTCATGGTGGGCGCCGGGGACGCCGATGGCTTCGTCGGCGGGGCCGCCACCTCGACCGCCGAGACGGTTCGCGCCGCCATCCACTCGATCGGCACCGCACCCGGCGTGCGCACCGTTTCCGGCTTCTTCATCGTGGCGCTGCCCCATCGCCAGGCCGGACATCAGGGCCTCTTGGTCTTTGCCGACTGCGCCGTGGTAGTCTCGCCGAACGCCGCCGAGCTGGCCGACATCGCCATCGCCGCCGCCGCGACCACCCGCACCCTGCTGGGGGCCGAGCCGGTGGTCGCCCTGTTGTCCTTCTCCACCAAGGGCAGCGCCCGCCACGCGGAAGCCGGGAAGATCGCCCAGGCCCTGGAGATCATTCGCTCCCTCGATCCCGGCCTCGAGGCGGACGGTGAGCTTCAGGCCGACGCCGCGCTGGTGGCCGCCGTGGGTCAGTCCAAGTCTCCTGGCTCGAAGGTCCCAGGCCGCGCTAACACCCTGGTCTTCCCCAACCTCAACGCGGGCAACATCGGCTACAAGTTGGTGGAGAGGCTCGCCGGCGCCGCCGCCTTCGGGCCGTTCCTCCAGGGACTGGCCAAGCCCGCCAACGACCTCTCGCGGGCCTGCACCCCAGAGGATGTCTACAGCGTGGCCGTCATCACCGCGCTGCAAGCGGAGTCTCAGCCTGCCCTTGGAGTCTGAGTGAAGGTCCTGGTCCTCAACTGCGGCAGCTCTTCGGTCAAGTTCCAGTTGACCGAGACCAGCCCCGAACTGGCCGCCGCAGGTCAGGATCGCCTGCTGGCGCGCGGCCTCATCGACCGCATCGGCGAGATCGCCTTTGTGCCGGACCACGAGCACGCCGTCCGGCGGGCGCTGGCTTCCCTCACGGATCCGCAACACGGCGCCCTTGCGCGTCTGGAGGAGATCGACGCCGTGGGCCACCGCATGGTGCATGGCGGCGAGAGCTTCGGCGAGGCGGTCCTCATCGACGACGCCGTCCTCAACAGCATCGAAGCGTGCACACCCCTGGCGCCCCTGCACAACCCCCACAACCTCACCGGCTACCACGCCAGCCGCCGCCTGCTGCCCCACGCCCGGCACGTGGCCGTCTTCGACACCGCCTTCCACCACACCCTGCCGCCCAAGGCCTATACCTTCGGTCTGCCCTTCCAGCTCGCCGCCCGCTACCGGCTCCGCCGCTT
Source organism: Acidobacteriota bacterium (assembly GCA_016871095.1). Taxonomy (GTDB): domain Bacteria; phylum Acidobacteriota; class Terriglobia; order Bryobacterales; family Bryobacteraceae; genus VFZS01. Next base: position 1,327 of record VFZS01000316.1, on the reverse strand, counting down.
TGGCTTCCACGGAACTTCGCACCGCTATCTCGCGCTGCGCTTCGCCGAAATCCACGGGAGTGCTCCCGAGGAGTTCCGCCTAGTGACCTGCCACCTGGGCAACGGGTGTTCGATGTGCGCAATCGAGCGCGGCCGCTCGGTGGATTGCTCGCTGGGCTTCACCACCATGGGGGGGCTGCTGATGGGCACGCGTAGCGGCGACGTGGACGCCGGCGCGATCCTGCAACTGATGAGTTGGCAGGGGCTCAGCCCCGAGCGCATGCAGGAGGTGCTCTACAAGGAGAGCGGCCTGTACGGCATCTCGGGCCTCTCCAACGACGTTCGTACGCTGCTCGAGCACTCCCGCGCCGGACACGAGCGCGCCCGCCTGGCCCTCGAGGTCTTCTGCTACGGCATCCAGAAGTACATCGGCGCCTACCACGCGGTCCTCGGCGGCGCCGACGCCGTCATCTTCTCGGCCGGCATCGGCGAGAACGCCCCCGAGATCCGCGCCGCCGTCTGCGAGCCGCTCGCCGGCCTGGGCATCCGCCTGGACCCGGCCCGAAACGCGCAGGCCATCGGCGTCGAGATGGATATCTCGGCCGCCGACGCCACGGTGCGGGTCTGGGTCATTCCCACCAACGAGGAGCTGCTCATCGCCCGCGACACGGTGCACTGTCTGTCCCGGGTTGCCCCGTGGCACAATAGCTGACAGGGGAGGATGGCAGCGATGGTAAAACTGCTGGCACTCCTGTCCGGCTAAAATTTGCTGACGGCTCGTAATGCTTTGCGGAACAACGGGATGCGGGCGCCGAGGCTTTTTTCGATTTGAAATCAGAAGGGCCGGAAGCGGCCTCCGCGGCGCGGCCAGAGCCGACCACAGAATGGTACATGAACCTTGGCCGCACCGTCTTCGCTCAGCTCACGGATCACTTGCCCTCGTACGAATTCCAGAAGTGCGTGGCGCGTTGCAGCGGCGACTCCCACTGGCGAGGTTTCTCCTGCTGGGAGCAGTATCTGACCATGGCCTTCGCCCAGTTGACTTACCGCGAGAGTCTGCGCGACATCGAAGCGTGCTTACGTGCGATGAGCGGCAAGCTCTACCACATGGGATTGCGCGGCAAGGTGGCGCGCTCCACGCTCGCCGATGCCAACGAGTCGCGCGACTGGCGTATCTATGCCGACTTCGCCCAGGTCCTGATCCGCATCGCGCGGCCGCTGTATGCGCGCGACCCCATCGGCGTGGACATCGACGAGAGTCTGTACGCGTTCGACTCGACTACCATCGATCTGCGCCTCTCGCTGTTCCCGTGGGCCAAGTTCCGCAGGCACAAGGCCGCCGTCAAGA
>VFZS01000315.1 GCA_016871095.1 Acidobacteriota bacterium | reverse complement strand
CGCCGCGCTGCTGCACAACCCGCCCCTGCTGTTCCTGGACGAGCCTACCATTGGGCTGGACATAGTGGCCAAGGACCACATCCGGGCCTTCCTGCGCCAGGTCAACCGGGACTACGGCGCCACCATCCTGCTGACCACCCACGACCTGTCGGACATCGAGCAGCTCTGCCAGCGGCTGATGATCATCGACCACGGGCGGCTGCTGTTCGACGGCGCGCTGACCGACCTGACGCGCCGGCTGTGGCGCGAGATCACGGTGACCTTCGATCTTAAGGACCGGGAGCAGGCCCAGCTTTTCGAGGGTCTGGAGATCGCCGGGACGCGGCGCGAGAAGCTGGGCGAGCTGACCTACCGGCTGGCCTTCGACCGCGAGCAGCACACCAGCGCGGAAGTCATCCGGCAGGTGGTCAACGCGGTCGAGGTGCTGGACATCGCCATCAAGGAGCAGTCCATCGAGGAAGTGGTGAAGCAGATCTACACCGGCAGTCTGCTTCAGGAGGGGGCGCCGTGACCGCCGCGGTAGCGCTGGAGTTCTCGCGGATCGGGTTTCTCAACATGCTGGCCTTCCGGCTGCGCTATTACACCGGGGTGGTGACCTACTTCATCAACGTGACGGTGTACTACTTCATCTGGCGGGCTGTTTTCCAGGTGGACACGGGGTTCGCGGGGTTCGGGTTCCGCGAGATGGTGAGCTACGTGGCGGTGGGCTGGATGATCCGCTCGATGTACTTCAACAACATCGACACGGAGATGGCCGAGGACGTGCTGGAAGGCAAGATCACCATGGCGCTGCTGAAGCCGGTGAGCCTGCAAATGAGCTACATCGCGCGCGCCGGGGGCGAGTCGCTGTTCCGGCTGCTGCTGCTGACCGCGCCCACCGCGGCGCTGCTGGCGGTGGTGTTCCCGGTGGTTCCGCCGGCCAGCCCGTGGCACCTGGGGGCGTTCGGGGCGTCGCTGGCGGGCAGCGTGCTGCTGGTGGCGGCGCTGAATTTCATCGTGGGAAGCTGCGCCGTGCGCATGACCTCGATCCTGGGCCTGCTGCGCGCCAAGTTCTGGATGCAGGACCTGATGAGCGGCCTGCTGGTGCCCGTGACGCTGTTCCCCGGTCCGCTGCGGCAGCTTTCGAGCTGGCTGCCCTTCGAGCACGTCGGCTTCACGCCCATGATGATCTACCTGGGCAAACTCACCTGGCCTGAGATTGCCGGGCGGCTGGCCCTGGAGACCGCCTGGATCGCCTTCCTACTGGCCTTCGGGGCGTGGTTCTGGCGCGTGATGAGCCGCCGGTTGACGATTCACGGAGGATAGATGCGGCGCTATCTCGCACTGCTGGGGCAGTACTTCCTCCAGTACTCGAAGGTGCGGCTGGCCTACCGCGTGGACTTTCTTCTCTCGGTGGTCACCATGACGCTGGCCACGGGGTTCGGCATCGCGGTGGTGTTCCTGATCTTCCGCCGGGTGCCCGCCATCGCGGGGTGGAACTTCACCCAGATCCTGTTCCTGTACGGCTTCTCGCTGCTGCCGCTGTCGCTGTTCAACATGATCAGCCTGAACCTGTACTACTTCAGCGAGACCTACATCATCATGGGAAAGTTCGACCAGGTGCTGCTGCGGCCCATGCACTCGCTGTTCCAGATCCTGCTGGAGAAGTTCCGGCTGGAAGCGATGGGGGACACCCTGCTGGGCGTGGTGATCATGGTGGCGTGCGCGCGGCAGCTTGGGCTGCCGCTGGGGGTGGCGGAGTGGGCCTTCCTGGCGCTGGCCACGCTGTGCGGCTGCATCCTCTACACGGCGGTCTTCCTGATGCTCACCTGCGTGTCGTTCTGGATGGAGGACCGCGTGGGGGTGATCCCGCCGGTGTACAACATGCTGGCCTTCGGACGGTACCCGCTGGACATCTATGGCGAGTTCATACGGTTCTTCCTGAGCTGGATCGTGCCCTTCGGCTTCGCCAGCTTCTACCCCACGGCTGCGGTGCTGGGCAAGGAGGTCTACCGGATCTACGCCTGGCTGCTGCCGCTGGTGACGGCGGCCTTCGCTGGGGCCGCTCTGCTGGTGTGGAACCGCGGGGTGCGAAATTACTCCTCGACGGGGTCGTAGAGTCCGTGTAGGGGCCTTCCGCCGTTGCGGGAGGCAAGAGCCCGGGAGACGGGTCCTGGAAACTGCCAGGAAGTTTCGATTAATCAGTCACTTACTCAAACGTCATAAAATCATTGACATCATCATACATCCATGACATAATGATTCCGTGGAAAACATCACCGCCTCAGTTCTCGAACCGGCCTTGCGCAATCCAGCCGGAATCCGTGTGGCGGATCAAGCCTGGATTGCCACGGCCCTGCTGCACCGCGAACATCCCAAGCGCCACTCGTTCTCGTTCGAAGAGATCGTCGAGCGTGCTGGGCAGGAGCATTGGAGCGCGGAAGTCCCTCCCGGGGTCCGGCACCACATCTCCTACCACGCAGTGGCCAGCCTGGATCCCAACCCGTCGGACCATCGCATGCTTCATGCCACGGGACGGGGCTTCCGGAGGCTCTACCGGCCCGGAGACCCTGTGCACCCCCTTCGCAAGGGGAAGATCCTTCCTCGGCGCGATCAGATCCCGTCGCGTTATCACTATCTGCTGGAGTGGTACGAGCGGGAGTATGCCAGGTCGCCCGCGAATGGACTCGCCCCGCCCGACCCGATTCTGGCGCTGCTGGGGCTGGGGGCTGAGATCTGGCAGACCGAAGACCCCGATGAATTCGTTCGGCGGTTGCGGGAGGGCTGGGAGTGAGCCGGGTTTTCTGGGACACCAACCTCTTCATCTACCTGGTGGAGGGCCGCAGCGAAGCCGCGCAAAGGGTGGCGGAGCTTCGGCGGCGGATGATTGAACGGGGCGACGAGCTGTGCACTTCCACCCTCACCCTGGGCGAAGTCCTGGTCAAGCCGACCGAGGCCGGGCGAGCGGATCTGGTCGCGAAGTATGAGGAGGCCCTCACACGCGCCGCGCGGCTGGTCCCTCTTGACGCGGAGGCCGCTCGCATCTATGCCCGGCTTCGGCAGGACAAGAGCCTCCGCGCTCCTGACGCTATTCAGTTGGCCTGTGCCGCCAGCGTTTCCTGCGACCTGTTCGTCACCAACGACGAACGCCTGAGCCGCAAGCTCGTGTCCGGCATCCAGTTCATCGTCGCGCTTGACCGGGCGTTTCTGTAACCACCTGAGGCGCTCAGCTCCTGGGCAGCGGCGCCGCGGGTGTGGAACCGCGGGGTGCGAAATTACTCCTCGACGGGATCCTGAGGCGGAGTTATACTAGGAGTCGCTATGCCTCCCGCCGCCAGGAAAAACGATCCAACCGCCCACGGCCCGCCCTTGAACCCCGGCCCCGGGAGCCTGGATGTGTCGATTGGGTTCTTGCCGGCCTGGCGGGGCATTCCCTCTTCGATGGTGGCTGGTTTGCAGGCGGCCAAGCAGGCGTCCGACATAGCGATAAAGGCCGCGGAGGCGGCTACCGCGGCCGCCGCCGGGACGCCCGGCGCTCCCGCCGCGAAGGCGGCCGAGGAGACTCTCAAGGCGCAGCAGGCCGCGCAGATGGGGAGCATGATCTCCAGCCTGGCGAGCGGTTGCGGCGCGGATGTGCACATCTGCCCGATTCCCTTGCCTGTTCCGCCTCACGGTCCGGGGGTGGTCATCGACGGTTCGGCCACTGTGATGATCAACAACCTGCCGGCCGCCCGCCAGGGAGACACCATCCTCGAGGCAATCGGGCCGCCGGACAAGATCGCCATGGGGATGCCGACGGTCCTGATCGGCGGATGACCGGCGGGCAGGCAGCCCTGCTGCAACAGTAGAATACGTTGCTGAAGGAGGAACTGCACATGCCCGTTCGTGCCACTCGTAGGGAGGCGTTGCGCGGCCTTGGAGCGACCGCGGCCGTCACATCCCTGAACCCTGCCCAAGCCCAAGCCAACCGCCCCTTGCGCGTCGGCCTGATAGGCTGCGGCGGGAGGGGCAATAGCCTGGCCGGCCAGGTGGCGGCGCTCCAACAAAGGGGCGAACCGGTCGAGGTCGCGGCCGTCTGCGACATCTACCAGCCCCGGCTGGAGCGCACCGCCACCAGGTTTTCGGCCAAGTACTACAAGGAGTCCGCCGTGCTGCTGCGCGAAGCGGGCGTGGATGGTGTGATCATTGCCACGCCCGACCGCCTGCACGTGCACCAGGCCCTGGAGGCCGTCCGCGCCGGCAAGGACGTGTACTGTGAAAAGCCGCTCAGCCACTGGGCGCAGTTCGACCTGCTCAAGGAGCTGCTGCGAGAGGTCCGCAAGCGGAAGACCGTCTTCCAGGTGGGCGCGCAGTGGGTTTCCAATCCCATCTGGACGCGCGCCGCCGAGCAGATCCGCAAGGGCGCCATCGGCAAGGTGGTGCACGTGCAAACCGGCTACTTCCGGCACGGCGACGGCGGCGAGCGCGGAATGCCCATCGACGACCCCAACGCCCAGGCCGGCCGCGGCCTGGACTGGGAAGCCTTCCAGGCCGACGCGCCACAGCGGCCCTTCAGCGTTTCACGCTTCTTCCAATGGCGCATGTACATGGACTACTCCGGCGGCCCCTCGACCGACCTGTATGTACACCCCATGACCCGCCTGTACCGCGCCATTCAGCCCGGCCTGCCCAAGAAGGTGGTGGCCATCGGGGGCAAGTACGTCTACAACGGCGACCGCGACGTGCCCGACACCTTCGACCTGCTCATCGAGTATCCGCAGGGCATGACCGTAGCCGTGCTGGGGACGCTGGGCAACGACACCATGATCGACACCGTTGTCCGCGGAACGGAAGGCACCGTGCGGTTCACCGGCGAGGCGGCCCTGGAGTTCACGCCGCAGCCCGGCTCGAAGCAGGCGGGGCGCTCCATCGGCTACGACGTCACGGTGCAGGATCACCTGGCGGATTTCCTCAGGTGCATCCGCACGCGCGAGACGCCGCGCGCGGACCTGGAGCTGGGCTACACGGTCCAGGTGCCCCTCATTATGGCGATGCGCTCCTACGTCGAGGGCAAGGTGGCTTACTTCGATGCGGCCACCGAGCAGATCCGGCTGGGGTGAACGGTCATGACACGACGGGAATTGCTTTGGAGCGGGGCAAGCCTTCAGCTTGCCCGGCCGCAGGCGAAACCGCCTGCGCCACGAATCCGTGTGACGCACGCTGCGGGCGAGGCGGTCTCCTTCTACTCGGGCGACCGGCTGCTCTTTACTTACCGCCACGCCTCCGCCCGTCCCAAGCCCTACGTGCATCCGTTTTGCGCGCCGGACGGGACGCCGTTGACCATCGACTCGCCCGCCGATCACGTGCACCACCGCGGGCTGATGCTGGCCTGGTCCAACGTGGCGGGATTCGATTTCTGGGGAGAGGTCAATGCGGGAGCGCACGGGCAGATCGTGCACCAGCGGTTCGAGCGGGCGCCTTCGGCGGCGGGTCTGGCGGCGACCAATCACTGGGTGGCCGAGGGCAAGACGCTCATCGAGGAGCGCCAGCGGGTGCAGCCCCTGAACCTGGGGCCGGAGGCTGCCGCGCTGGAGTGGGAGAGCTCGCTGCGGGCGGCGGGCGAGCCGCTGGCGCTGGATGCCTCGAAGCACGTCTACAACGGCCTGGGGATACGCTTCGTCCGAAGCATGGACCTGGGCGGCGTGCTGAACGCGCGCGGCACGCGCACCATCGAGCAGGCCAACGGCGAGGAGGCCGCCTGGTGCTGCTACCACGGCGCGCTGGAGGACCGGCGCACGGCCGCCGTGGCGATCCTGAACCATCCCTCCAATCCGCGGCACCCGGCGGCGTTCTTCGTCATGCACAAGCCGTTCGGGTACCTGGCCGCCGCGCCGACCTTCCGCGAGCCTTTCCGCCTGGAGCGCGGCCGGCCGCTCACGCTGCGGTGGGCGGTGGTGAGCCTTCTGGGCGAGCCGTCGCCGGAGCGCCTCGAAGTGATCTTCCGCGCATGGAGCAAGTCATGAGCGACAAGATGGGAGTCGCGATTCTGGGGACCGGGTGGGTTTCCGGGGAGCACATCAAGGCCTTCCAGCAGAACCCGCACACCGACGTGCGAGCCATCCTGAGCCGGGAGCGGGCCAGGGCGGAGGCCAGGATCGGGGACTACGGGCTGACAGGTTGCCGCGCGTACACGGATCTCGATGAGCTGCTGAAGGACGAATCGATCCGAATCGTTTCCATCTGCACGCCGCACCAGCTTCACACCCCGCAGGGGGTGGCCTGCGCCCGCGCCGGGCGGCACATCCTGGTCGAGAAGCCCATGGCGCTGACGCTCGAAGAGGTGCGCGAACTGGACGCGGCGGTGCGCGAGACGGGAGTGAAGTCACTGGTGAGCTTCGTGCTGCGGTGGAACCCGCTGTTCGAGACCATCCAGGCGCTGCTGGCGCAGGGACTGATCGGGCGGCTGTACATGGCGGAAGTCGATTACCTGAGCAACATCGGGCCATGGTACAGCGGCTACGAGTGGATCCGGCAGCGGCGGTACGGCGGCACCAATTTGCTGACCTCGGGCTGTCACGCGGTGGACGCGCTGCGCTGGTTCGTGGGCGGCGCAGTGGAAGAGGTCTTCTCCTACGCCAACACCTCGCCGGAGAACCCGCTGCGCTTCGAG
>VFZS01000314.1 GCA_016871095.1 Acidobacteriota bacterium | reverse complement strand
CTAAGCCCGCAGCAGCAGGAGGACCTGCGCTGGTACCTCGAAGACTTCCTCAACTACCCGCTCGACCCCGCGCCGAAGATCGCCGCCCGCGTCGAGGGCGACCTGGCCCGGATCGGCGAGCAGCTCTTCGCCGAGGTATTCCGTACGGATGACGCCCGCGACCTGTGGGCCACCTTGCGCGCGCAATCAAGTGCGGTCAACGACCTGGCGGTGGCCCACAATCAACTGGGTGTCATCTACAGAAACGCCGGCGACATCGACCAGGCCTTGCACAACTGGCGCCAGGCAATCCGCTATTTCGAAGCCGTTGGGGATGCCTACCGCGCCGCCGTGACCCAGAACAACGTGGCCCTCGCCCTCGCTCGTGCCGGACGCCTCTCCGACGCCCTCGAATACGCCCAGGCCGCACTCTGCAACTTCGAAACCTTCGGTGCCCGCGCCCAGGCCGAACTGCAAGACACGTACAAGCCAATTAAGCTGATCCACGCGCGCCTGCCTGCCGCCCAGCCCTAAACCCCTCAATCGCCCGCTTACGGCTTTCGCCGCCCCTGACCGAGCCGCGACCGTAAGGGAGCGGTCCCGAACACTACGCCCTGATCTCGTCGGCCAGGGATTGCACGGCGTCGCGGAGCACGTCTTCGCCGACCAAGTTGGCCACCTCCATGCCAAGCAAGCGCACCTTGACGGAGTCCTCGAGGGTGGTCTGGTCGATGAGCGCGAGCTGCCTGGCCAGCTCCACCTGCTGCTCGGCGGGGACGTCGCGAGTCACCCCCAGGCAATAGGGTGGCAGCACCTGGTAAGCCTTGGCGTAGGCGACACCTTTCATCAACTCACTGACCTTCATCGCACGGCTGCGAATTTGCCGCCGGTCCAGCGCGTGATCGGCAGCCGCCAGGAAGACTTGCAGGAAAGCGACAGGGCCTACGCCAATGTCTTGGCCCCCAGCACGTACGGTGAACAGCGAGGTGCGGAACAGCGCCATGGCTCCGAAGCCGGCCACCAGCACCCGCGTCCAGCGAATCGCGCTCTCGGTGCTGCCTCCGAACTTCCAGTCAAACGTCTGAATGAGCCCGAGCGCTGCGAGCGACGCCGCCACGTTGATCAGAACGTAGAACACCGCCGGCAGATTCCACATGTAGCGTACTGGCGCCTTGCGGTAGCGGTCAATCAGCTCGCCGGTCCCGACCAGCCCCCCGAAGAAGGCTACAATGAGCCATTCCATGTCACTTGGTCTGGGCCAGCAGGGCCACTTCCTCGCCCTTTGAGGTCATTTCCACCACCTGCGTGGCTGCCGTGCCGGTCAACGCGACCAGGCCACCAGCCTCGAGGCTCTTGAGCGCTTCCCAATAATCGCTGAAGCCCATCCCACTCTTCGCCATCAGCTCGGAGATGGACAGCGCCCGGCTCTGCTCCTGGGCCAGGATCCCCAACAGGCCGATTGCGGAGACCTTCGCAGGTCCATGCCGGCTCCACCCCAGCTTCTCGCGCTGTTCCAAGTACGCCCCAAAAGTACCCAATGCTGGCTTGTCCATAACCATGTTGCCCTGTCCGAGATTATACCCCCCAGCCGCGCTCAGCGCCGGCGGGTGAGGTTCTCCAGCCAGTCCACGTGCGGTTTCCCCGCGTTGGCGCTGCCGGTCCACGCCCGCCACACCTTCGAGACGATGTCCAGGTCGCCGTCACCATCCACGTCGCCCGCCTGGATGTCGTGCCCGCCCAGCCGGGCATCCAGGATCACGTGCTGCACGAAGCGAAGCGGCTTGCCGCCCTGGTTCTCCCACAGGAAGAACCGTGGCGGAGCGCCTTCGGGGAGGATCTTCGGATCCTCCTGTTCAGCCGTGACGATGTCAAGATCGCCGTCTGCGTCGAAGTCGGCCACGATGAGCGAGTGAAATGAACCGCGCCGCCCTGCCGCCGAGTCCGGAAGCACGTGCAGCCGGAACTTCGGCGGCCGCTGGCCGTTATTCTCCAGCCACCCGGCGCGCGATCCGGCCTGATCGCAGTCCGCGATCACAATGTCGGCGTCACCGTCGCGGTCCAGATCGGCGATCCAGCTTCGCGAGGACAGGCCCCAGGGACCCCTTGTGCCGAACGGCAGCGGGTGCTTCACCCACTGCTGTCCGCGCCCGCGGTTCTCCAGCCAGCGGTCGGTGAGGGCGACATCGGCGTCACCGTCGCCGTCCAAATCCGCAACGCCCCGCGGCGCGATGCCACCGTGAATATCGTCCGCGTCGTTGAGCACGTCCCGGGTGATCACGGTCCTGGGCCAATCCGCGTTGGCCATGGGCTGGGCCGGGATGCGATACCAGTAGACGCCCTCCCGGTCCCCCAGCACCACAATGTCCCGCTGGCCGTCTCCGTCCATGTCGGCGGCGGTGATGTCGTGGATCTCGGTCTTGATCGAGGCATCGTAAGCAAAACGCTGGAACGGCAACTCGCGGGGCTTGCCCGGGTTGCGGAACCAGAACCCGCCGACGACGATGTCTATCCAGCCGTCGCCGTCCACGTCGAAATCAAGAGATCCCAGTTGCCCCACCGGCAACTCGCCCGCTTCGTGCGGTTTCCAGGGATCCTTGCCGGCATTCTCAAACCACACCAGCTTGCCCCCGCGCTCCAGAACGGCGAAATCCGGATCACCGTCCTTGTCGAAGTCAGCCAGCACCGGAGCTCCGTAGCCGGGGCTCGAGGCCACGGTGACCGGCCCGGAAGCGATGGTATGGTGCTGGAAGCGAATCCTGTCGGCGCCCCGCTGGCACAGCACGCAGGCAGCGCCCACCACAGCCACAAGTGCGGCTCTTTGCATCGGCAGTCACCCCGCCGAGATTATAGCAGCGCCCGCCGCCCCCGGCAGCCTGGAAACCCGTGGAAGAAGTCCGGTGGCAAGCTGATGCATGCCCCACGTGGGCGATTAGCCATTGACTTGGCCGGTGGGACAAGCTTCAGCTTGTCGCTCTCGAACCGGCGCCGTGACTTCTTCCACGGGCTATTGGCGCTATTATGGCTGTACCCGGAGCGGAGCATGAAAACCAGTCGACGACGATTCCTGAAACACACCGGCGCCGCCGCGGCGGGCGGGGCCCTCCTGTTCGACATCGTTCCGGCGCGTGCCCTCGGCCTACAGGGCCAGCCCGCGCCCAGCGACGTCCTCAACCTGGGGCACATCGGCATAGGCGGGCGCGGCCGCGGCTTCCTGCGTCCGGAAGCCGACCTGGGCAAGCAGGTGCCCGCGCCCCCCAACCTGGGCGGGGAAGGCACGCGCTTCTTGCGCCCCGCGCGTTCGATGGCGCTCTGCGACGTGGATGCGCAGCGGCTTGACATGGCAGCCACGCGCGTGGGCGGCAAGCCGAAGCTCTATCGCGACTTCCGCCGGCTACTGGAAGACCCGGACGTGGACGCGGTCTACATCGCCTCGCCCGACCACTGGCATGCCCTGCACACCATCCTGGCCTGCCAGGCGGGCAAGGACGTATACGTGGAGAAACCGGCCTGCAACACCATCCAGGAGGGCCGCGCCATGGTGGCCGCGGCGGAGCGTTACGGGCGCGTGGTTCAGGTCGGCTCGCAAGGGCGCTCGCAGCCCGCGGCGTGGCAGGCCGCCAACTACATACGGGCGGGCCGGCTGGGACGGGTGCGCAAGGTCGCCTGCTGGCACTACGCCAGCCCGGCGGGCGACTGGACGCCGGACGCGGATCCGCCGCCCGCGCTCGACTACGACCTGTGGGTAGGCCCGGCGCGCTGGGTGCCGTATAATCCCAGGCGCACTCACGGCTCGTTCCGCTGGATGATCGACTTCGGCGGCGGGCAGATCCGCGATCGCGGCGCCCACGTCATGAGCATCGCCAACTGGATCATGGACGCCGACCACACCGGGCCGGTCAGCGTGGAAGCCAAGGGCGAGCCGCCCCACGACGGCATGTACGACTCCGGCGTGACCATGGAAGTAACCTACGAGTTCCGCAACCCCGAATGGACGCTGATCTGGGCCCAGCCAGGCACGCCTTCCACCGAGCTGGACGCGCGCTACGGCGCGGTCTACTGGGGCGAAACCGGCAATCTGACCGTCACTCTCGGCGACGGCCAGGGCACCGCCACTGACCTGAAGGCCAAGGACTTCGCCGCCCACTGCGACTGCGGCAAGGCCTTCAAGAGTCCCGGCCACGCCGAGAACTTCGAGGACTGCATACGCACCCGCGAGAAACCCATCATGCACATGGAGGCGGCGCACCGGGTGGCTTCGCTCTGCGTCCTGGGCAACATCTCCTTCCAGTTGCAGCGCAAGCTGGAGTGGGACCCGGTGGCGGAGCGCTGCAAGAACGACGACGAGGCCAACCGGCTGTTGAGCCGCCCGGGCCGCGGCCCGTGGCACCTCTAGAGGAGGCGATCATGCTCGACGATCAGAAATTCCTGGCCGATCTTCAAGACTCCAACGCCGATGTGCGTTTCGCCGCCTGGCGGCAGGCCGGGCAGGCCTCGCCCGCGGTGATCCCGCAACTGGGGAAACTGGCCGCCAGCAGCCAGCCGGGCAGCGCCAAGGCCGCGCGCGAGGCGCTGGCCACCATGACCCACGCGGTGGGCAAGGACCCGTCCGCGCCCATCCGGGCCGCGGTCGTTAAAGGGTTGCTCGACCTGAGCGGCGACGGTTACGCCCTGCCCGTGCGGGTGCACGCTCTGCGGCTGCTCTCGGGTATCGCCGGACCGGATGCCGTCCCCGCCCTGGTGAAGTGGATCCAGCAACCGGACCTGCGCGAGGAAGTGGTCTTCTGTCTCGAACGGATTCCCGGCCCCGCTGCCGCCAAGGCCCTGCTGGCCGCTTACCGCGACGCCCCCGACATCTTCAAGCCGCGCCTTCTGGCGGCCCTGGGCCACTTGCGCGTGGCGGAGGCCGTCGGGCTGTGTACGGAAGCCATGCGCTCGGCCAATGCGGAGATCGCCGTGGCCGCGGTCAAGGCCTTCGGGCGCATCGGGGCAAAGCCCGCCACGCCGCCGGCCCTTCCGGATCCCAAGACCCTGTCCGCCTGGCAGCAGATCGAGCGGCTGGACGGCATCCTCCGTTACGCGGAGGCCCGGGCCAAGGAAGGTGACGCGGCGGAAGCCCTGCGCGTCTACCGCCAGGCGCTCGAACGCCCGGAAGAGCACTGGCAGTGCGCCGCCGTCATCGGGCTCGCCAGGCTCGGGTCGGCGGAAGCCGCGGCTGTCCTGTTGACCAGACTGAACAGCCCCAATTCCACCGTGCGCATCACCGCGCGGAACGCCTGGAAAAGCATGGCGGCCAGTAAAGCCTGATGGCGTGCACCTGCTGGTGGGGCAGGCCCCCGGCCTGCGAGCCGACCCCCTGGTCGGCTCCTCAGGCGCCTGAGAACGCCGGCCAGGGGGATCGGCGTCTACAGCTTCTTGTGGCCCGTGTAGCAGCCCAGCTTGGCGAGCAGCGCGCGGAAGAACCGCAGCGACTCGATGTAGCGCTCGTCAATCGTATCCAGGCCGCCGAGCTTGTGCCCTTTCACGATGATGGGAGAGCATTGTTCGTGGGAGAGGCAGCCATCGTAGCCGATGTCCCTGCACGCCTGGAGAAAAACCTCCCACGGTAGAGTGTCCCGCGGGCTGCCGGGCGTGACTTCCTCCCAACTGTAGGGCGCTCCGCCCACCGTCAGCGACTTCGCCAGCGAGATGGTGTGCGAGTACACCATCAGCCCTTTCATGCTCTGCACCGTCTGGCGCACGAACTCGTGTTCGAAGCTCTCGAACAGCGGCAGGTCCAGCCCTACTTTGAGACTCGGCACATCCACCTCTTCGATCATGGCCAGCGTCTCTTCGTTGTTGCCGGTGATCTCCGGGTGCGTTTGCAGGGCCAGTGTCACTCCCTGGTCCCGCGCATAGAGCGCCACCTCGCGGAGCGCCAGCCGCACCTGGTGCCAGGTCTCGAGGAAATCCTCGTTACGGGAGACGCGGCGGGAGCGTGACTCGAAAGCCGGCGCACCGTAGCCCTGGCTGGCGTAAGGGTTCTGGAAGTAGCCGTAGAAGGCGGCCATCACGCGCACGATTCCCGCCCCCAAATCTCTGGCCAGGTCGATGGCCGAGCGCACGTAGAGGATCTCCTTCTCCTGGGCGTACACCAGCACATGATTGCCCTCCACGAAGTTGGTGCAGCACACCACCGCGCCGAACTCCAGGTCGAGCTGCTGGGCCAGTTCCTTCAGCCGCTGCCGCCGGTCCGCGTCCAGGTCCAACGGAAACCCGATGGGACGGTGAGCGTAGATGCACACCGCGTCATAGCCGAAGGCCGAAGCCCTCTTCATGGCTTCTTCCAGGCTGACCCTTTCACCCGGCGCTGTGAAGTACCCTCCATAGCCGATGGAATCAAGACTCAGCTTCACGATGCTCTCCTTTACCTGTTGATTCTACTGCCTATGCCAGCCGGTGGCGCAGGCCATCGTCTTTTGTGGCCTGCGGAACGTGCTGTGCCAACCTGTGGCGCAGGCCATCGTCTTTTGTGGCCTGCGGAACGGCAGCCGACGAAAGACGATCATCTGCCCCACAGCGCGGCATAGCCGCAACCAAAGCCCTGCTGGCGGTTCCGTGGGGCGAACCTCCAGGTTTGCGAGCTGGTTTTCCAACCAGCTTTGGGCCGCGCCCGGAGCCCGCGGCAGGTAAGCCGGCAAGGATGCCGGC
>VFZS01000313.1 GCA_016871095.1 Acidobacteriota bacterium | reverse complement strand
TTGGCTCCCTTCGCGTACAGGATCCGGCCCTTCTCGGCCAGTTCCTCGCCCGCTTCCACGACTTTGTCCCGCGCCTCCTCGGCTTTCTTCAGCAGAAACCCCCGGGTCTCTTCTCCCGACTGCGGGGCGTATAACAGGGCCACTCCGGCGCCCACCGCCGCCCCCGCGCAAAACCACAGCATCCGCTCTACGTTCCTGGGCATCATGGTTCCATCCTCCTATCCCATTCTAGCCAAGCCGCCGGCACGCGCTATGCTGGGAATATGAACGACGAGACTGCCGACCCCGAGCCGACCGCCCCTCCCGACCCCTCCGACGACCTGGACCTGGTCACCGCCTTCATCTCCGACGCCCACAACGCCGAGATGCTGGCCCTGGGCGTTCAGAGCGTCCTCGAAGCCCAGGGCATTCCCACGGTGATAGTCAGCGGTTCCCAGTTCCCCAACCTGCCCTTCGAGGTCCGCGTCCCCAGGGCGCAACTGGAGGAGGCCCGCGCCGCACTGGCCGCGGCCGAGCAGGCCGGCCCTGAAGCCGCGGAGCGAGAGTTCGAGGCTGCCGGAGGCTCAGAAGGGGTCGAGCAGCCGTAGCGGCCGGCTTCCCCAGGCGGCGGCGTCCAGTTCCAGCCGCCGTCCGTCGGTGCGCACCGTCACCAGTCCCAGGCGGTCCGTCCTGAGCACCGCCACCCGCCGTTCCCGCAGGCGCTCGAGCACCTCCGGGCTGGGCAAGTTGTAGGAGTTGTCGAGGCCGGCCGAGACGATCGCCACCGCAGGGTCCGCCGCGTCCAGGAATGCCGCGCTGGTCGAGTCCCTGGCGCCGTGATGCGCGACCTTGAGCACGTCGATCTTCCCGGCTTCGAGTTGCGCCTCGACGCGCCGGGTGATGTCACCGGTCAGCAGAAACGAGTGTCTGCCGTGACGCATCCGCAGGACCGCGGAATCGTCATTTTGGGCCCGCGATGCCACGACCCCCTCCGCCGGCGCCAGCACTGCCACCTCAGCCCCGCCGTAGCGGAAGCGGCTGCCCGCGACCAGCGGCACGATTCTCACGCCGCGCGCGAGCGCCTGGCGCTTCAGCTCCGCCCAGGCTGGGTCCTCCTCCGGGGCCGCGCCCCTCCATAGCTCGCGCGGGCGGAAGTTCTTCACAATCGCGGCCAGCCCGCCCAGGTGGTCCTCGTGAGCGTGGGTCATCACCACCACGTCCAGCCTCCGGATCGACCGGCTCCACAGGTAGGCCGATACAACGTCCTCGCCGATGTCCAGCCGCGGGCGGCGCCGCGCGCCGAACACCGGGATGCCGCCGCCGTCGACGAGCGCCAGCTTGCCATCCGGGAAGGCCACCAGCAGGCTCTCGCCCTGGCCCACGTCGATGGCCGTCAGCTCGAGCTTTCCCGGCTCGACTTGGGGCGGGAAGGGGTGCCACACGATGACAGCCAGCAGCACCGCCGCCACTCCCGCCGCCGCAGCCTTCCACCGCAGGCGCGCCTCCATCAGCAGGCCGAGCGCCACCAGCGCCGCGGTGAAGCCCGCCGCCAGAAACAGCGGCGGCCCCGGAGCCCGCCACTCCGGCTCCCAGGCCGCGTGCCAGTCGGCCACGCGCTGCGCCGCGCCCAGCAGCCCTCCCGCCACCGCCGCGGGCGCGGCCAAACCCGTCAACACAGCCGCGAAGCCCAGCGGTACCACCAGCGACATCAGCGGCACGATCACCACGTTGGCCGAAAGGCCCGTCAGCGACATGCGGTGGAAATACGCCGTCAGCGGCAGCGCCAATCCGATCTGCACCATGGCCGAGACCGCCACCAGCTCCCAGGCGTAGAATACCGCCCGCAGCAGCACCGCCATGGCCGCCAGCACCCACCGCTGAGGAATGCGCGTCCACAGCTCGACGGTCTCCGCCACCAGCCGCAGCTCGACCCGGAAGTGCGCCGCGCGAGGCTCCAGGTGCGGATCCCGGTCCCGGTCCGCCAGACCCCACAGCGCGCGCCCCAACGGCAGCGACGTGCGCTCCAGCAGCGGCAGAGCCAGCGCCCCCAGCGCAGCCACCGCCAGGAAGGAAAGCTGGAAGCTGGCCTCGAACATCTGCTCCGGGTCCAGCAGCAGAAAGCCAATGGCCACCGCCGCCAGCAGGTTCAACAGCCGCCCTCGCCGGTAGAAGTACCGCGCTACAACGAACATCGTGAACCCCGCCGCCGCCCGCACCACCGGCGCCTGGCCACCGCTCACCAGCGCGTACAGCCACCCTGCCAGCGCCGTCGCCAGCAGGGCCGGACCCAGCGGGCAGTAGCACAGCCGCAACAGGAACAGCAGAAAGCCGGCCAGCACCGTCACGTGCAGCCCCGAGATGACCAGCGCATGGTAGGTGCCGGTGCGGCGGAAATTCTCCGTCCACAGCCGGTGCACTCCCGCCGATTCGCCGATCAGGATGGCCTGCATCATGGCCGACCGCCTGGTCTCAGCTCCGTACAGCGCGGCGATGCGCTCCAGCGCCCCCTGGCGCAGGCCGTGGATCACGCGCCAGAATGCTGAGCCGCACTCCCCCTCGAGCACCCGCAGGGTTGCTGCATTGGCCGTGGCGGTCCAATAGATGTCCTGCCGCGCCAGGTACGCCACATAGTCGAAAGCCCCCGGGTTGCGGAAGTTATGGCTGCGCCGTGCGCGCCCTTCCAGTTCCACCCGCTGCCCGTAGCGCAGCCCGGGGATCCGCTCCCCCTCCCGCGGGTAGAGATTCACGCGGGTCCGCGCCCCAGGCTCAAGCTCGAGGACGAACTGCTCGCGGCCCTCCGCGAACACCGGCGGCTGAACCACGCACCCCGCCAGGATGACCAATTCGCGCGCCTGGGCATCCAGTTCCGGACGCGGCCCCGGGCGGTGCGCCATCCCCACCCAGGCCCCCGCAAAGAACAGCCCCGCCAGGCACGCCACCCCCGCGGCCCGGCGTGTGCTCTTCCAGTACCCCAGCACCGCCAGCAGGAACAGCACCGCAACGGCGGCGGCCGCCTGCCCCGGTTCGAGGGGCGTCAGCCGCGCCACCAGGACACCTCCAGCTATAGCCGCCAGGGGCGGCAACAAGGGGCCGCGCATCGCTTCTATGACTTAGTGCGCGCATCCGGCATAAAATCGCACTATGAAGGCTCTTGCCATGGTGCTGCTTGCCATTCCGGCCGCCGCCCAGTTTGACCTGTTGCTCAAGGGCGGTCACCTCATCGACCCCAAGAACCGTCTGAGCGCCCGCCGCGATCTGGCCATCAAGGATGGCAAGATCGCCGCTGTGGCCGAGGACATCCCCGCGGCCCAGGCCCTCAAGACGGTGGACGTCTCGGGGCTTCACGTCACTCCGGGCCTCGTCGATATCCACGTCCACGTCTACGCGGGCACCGGCCAGCGCGGCGCCTACTGCGGCGACCTGAGCGTCTACCCCGATCCCTTCACTTACCGCACCGGGGTCACCACCGTAGTGGACGCCGGCAGCGCCGGCTGGCGCAACTTCCCCGATTTCAAGGACCGCGTCATCGACCGCTCCCGCACCCGCGTGCTGGCCATGATCAACATCGTCGGCCGCGGCATGGCCGGCGGCAAGTTCGAGCAGGACACCGCCGACATGGAAGCCCAGGCCACCGCCGACATGGCCAAGCGCTACCCCGGCCTGGTGGTCGCCATCAAGACGGCCCACTACACCGCGCCCGATTGGGTCGCCGTGGAACGCGCCGTCGAGGCTGGCGAGCTTTCCAGGCTCCCCGTCATGGTGGATTTCGGCAGCTTCACCGAGAAGCGCCCCTTCCAGGATCTGGTGCTGAAGAAGCTCCGCCCCGGTGACATCTACACTCACACCTACCTGGCCGCGGTGCCCATGCTCGACGAGAGCGGCGCCGTGCTGCCCTACCTGTTCGAGGCCCGCAAGCGCGGCATCCTCTTCGATGTGGGGCACGGCGGCGGCAGCTTCGTCTTCCGCCACGCAGTGCCCGCCATCCGCCAGGGCTTTGTCGCCGACTCCATCTCCACCGACCTGCATGTAGGCTCGATGAACGCCGGCATGAAGGACATGCTCAACGTCATGTCCAAGTTCCTCAACCTGGGCCTGACCCTGGATGACGTCATCGCCCGCTCAACCTGGGCGCCGGCGCGCATCATTAAGCGCGAGGACCTGGGGCACCTCAGTGTGGGCGCGCCCGCCGACGTGGCAGTGCTCAAGCTCGAGCGGGGCAGCTTAGGCTTCGTGGATGTCTACGGCGGGCGCCTGCGGGGAACCCAGAAGTTGGTGGCCGAGGTCACTATCCACGGAGGGCGGGTGGTTTGGGACCTGAACGGGCTGACCCGCGAGGACTGGGACAAGCTCCCCGCCAACTACCGCTCCCAGGGCGACCCCCGCTGGGACGGCACGCTCTCCAGCGGCGTCCGGGCGCGGCGATAGGCATGTCCCGCGGCTCAGCGCCAGACTCGGCGCTCCAGGAAGGCGCGCGGCGTGACGATTTCCGCGCCCTGGAAGCGCTTCAGCCGTAACAGATGATGGTCCCCGGTGACGATGAATTGCGCACCGGCCTCCTGGGCGCACTCCAGAATCCGATTGTCATCCGGGTCTTCGGCGACCGCCACGCGGACGTTGGGCTCCGTCACCCGCGCCACCTCGAGGATAGGGTCCAGGGCGCGGCGCGTCTCAGCTTCGGACCAGCCGAACCGTAGCCGGAGCACCTCGCGGGTCTCCTCCAGGATAGGGGGCGAGAGGCAGAGGATGAAGGCCCCGTCCTGGGCCAAGCGTAGAATCCTGAGCGGCATCCCGCCGAAGTTGAACGCGGAGATGTAAACGTTCGTGTCCGCGACGGCGCGGATCACCGGGCTACGCCGCTGCCGGCTTGCTTTCGCCGCCTACTGCGCCGGAATTCGCGGATCAGCGGCGCCACGTCGCTTTCCCGGATGCCCAGCGCCTTGGCCCTGGCGCGCCCGTAAGCCAGGGTTCGCCGCCACTGCCGCTCCTGGCGGTAGCATCGCACGGCCTCCCGGATCAATTCGCTGACCGTGCGGTTCTCTTCCCGGGCAAGCCGCTCAGTCTCCCTCAGCATCTCCGGGGGCATCGAAACGGAAAGGACGCGAGTGGTGCGCATGTGGCTTGGTTAATACTTGATAATACCACAGCCCGGCTTCGGACAATCCCCGCTGGGCCTCAGAGGAGACACCGCGGGCCTTCAGAGGGCGCCGACGCGCGTCAGCCCCGGCCAGCCGTCGAAGTGCGCATCGAAGCTCATGATGCGCGTCACACCGTGGCGCTCCATCACCGCCAGATGCAGGGCATCCCGCGCCGCGAGCGCCTCCCGCTCTTCGAGGATCCCGGCGGCGCGCAGCACGTCCGCCTGCTCGATCGGGAACACGTGATCCACGTACCGCAACAGTGTCCCCAGCGTGGGCATGATCGCATCCCGGCGCCCGATGGCCGCGTAACGGTGCAGGATCTCCTGGAGCACCTCGGCGTCGGTCACCATCCGCTCGCCCGCGGCGACGCTTCGCTCCAGCAGAAGCTGGGCATCGGTCTTGTGGGGATGCGGCGCTCCCACCAGGTACATGGGGATGTTCGAGTCAATGAAGATCACCCCTGGTAGCCCCGCTCGATCTCGGCCAGCATCTGGGTAAGGTCCGCCGTGGGAAACGAGTGCCGCGCGGCTTCGCGGATGGCGGCCAGTTTCCGCTCCGCCTCTACCGTGGGCTGTTGTGCCTTCGCCGCTCGCAGGGTCTGCCGCGCCCACTCCCCCACCGTAAGCCGCTGGCGGCGGGCGATCTGGCGGATCTCCTCCATTTCGGCGTCATGGAGGAGCACTTGGAGTCGTTTACTCACACCGTGAGTATAACACGCTCATGTGCTGATGGCAGGCTCGTTGGCCAGAACCGGCCGGGCGGTGGGTTCCCCGCAACCCACGCCCGCCCGGCCTTCCCCGTGGCGCGTTCCCCGCACGCGCTAGCCCCGGGAAGCCCTGGTTCCCCTGGAATTGGCAGCAGTCCCCGGGGAACTGATCAAGGAAAGCCCCTTCAGAATAACCGGCGGGCCACCTCTGTGGAAGCGCAATGAAGCGGTTGCGCATTTATTCGCTTCCCCTTGATCGCGCTATCTGCTTTTTGGTACGCTCCTTAAGGTCTTATGGCTATGCCGGCAGGTGGGAACGGGCGGAAGGAGTTGTCTTCCTGGAAGGAAGTAGCCGAGTATTTGGGCGTCAGTGTCCGCACGGCCCAGAAATGGGAGAACGAACGCGGGTTGCCGGTGCGGAGGTTTTCCGGGGAAAAGGGCCGCGTCCTGGCTGACCCCGACCGGCTCGACCGCTGGCGGGAGGGCATCCTGGAGAGGCCCCAGGCGGGGAGGCGCCCGGGCTTCTTCCGCGTTTGGGCCGCCACCGCCAGCGCGGTGTTGCTGGTGGCCGCGGTGGCCTGGCTGCTTGCCAACCGCAAAGGGCCCCCGGCGCTCTTCCGTCACGACCTCAACAGCCTCATCGTCACCGACGCGGGCGGCCGCGAGCTGTGGCGCTGGGCCTTCCCGGATCCGTTCCAGGCAGGGCAGACCCCGGACGACCTGCTCGCCAGCCACCAAGCCTGGCTCGGCGACCTGGACGGCGACGGCCGCATCGAGCTCCTCTACACCTACGTGCCCACCACCATCGAGAAGCACGGGCGAACCCTGTTCTGCTTCTCGGAGGACGGCCGCGAGAGG
>VFZS01000312.1 GCA_016871095.1 Acidobacteriota bacterium | reverse complement strand
CCGCCCCGGCTCCGGCCAGCACAATCAGGGCCGGCAGGGCGCTCATCAGGTAGCGGTCTTCCAGGCGCGCCCATACCAGCGTATTGAAACCTGCGAAGCTCAGCACCAAGGCTGTCAGGGCGGCCCATTTCCCGCCGGGCCGACCCCGCCACACTGGCAGCAAGACCTTCACCGCCAACCCCAGCACCACCAGACCGAGCAACCCCCATCCCAGGATCTCGACCAGCAACTCGGCCTGTCCGGCCGCAGCCATCCGGGCACGCCCTCCCCCGGGGCCTTCAACGCCGGATAGTTTCCGGTTCACCAGGAAATGCCACGGGCCGCACACCGCCAGCACCGGTAGCGCCGGAAACCAGAAGGACCAGCGGCGAAGCAACTCGAGCCGGCGGCTCAGCAGCACCGCGAATGGCGGCAGCAGGCCCAGCGCCAGCGCCCTTCCGTGGCTCATGACGGCCAACACGGCCAGAAGGCTGAACAGGAGGGCCTCACGCCAGCGGGGCTGGTCCAGATAGCGCCCGTAGACCAGCGCCGCCCCGAAACACAGCAGCGCCAGCCACACCTCAGTCATTACCATGTGGCTGTGCCTCTGCACCAAGGGCAGAGACACCAGGAGGAGCGCCATGCCGGTGGCGATGACCTCCCCGGCCTCCTCCCGCAGGCTCCGGCAGACCATCCAGGCCAGCAGCACGGTGAGCAGGCAAAGAAACAGCAGCACCGAGACCCGCGAGGCCGGAAACACGAGCATCCAGGCCGCCAGGCCGGCGTGGAACCCAGGCGGCCAATGCCCGATGCCGACCTTGGGGTAGTGCAGGTAGTAGTTCGCCGCGTAGTCCAGGGGAGGAGCCGGAAACCAGCTCGCCACGTAATCCCGCAACATCAGGGCGGTGACGAAGTGCGCCGGTTCGTCGGGGTACCCACTGAACTCGGACCGGAAAGCCCCCGAGCACCATGCCAGGGTCAACACCGCAATGGCCAGCAGCACCACTACCCGCACGGAGGCCGGCCGGACGGCCAAGGCAGAACTGAACAGCCGCATCACTGCTGAAAGGGACAATCATAGCACTGTCGCCCCACCGCCGCCGGGCGTGCGGCGGGTCCGGTGACCCGCGAGCCAGCCCCACGGCTTTCTCACCGCGTCGGTGAACACACCCTTGGCCCGTCCGCTTCTCCGGGGCAGTCCCTGGCCACAGACGGTTTGCGGGGGCCGCAACCGGTGCGCGCCGAAAGAGGGGTCGCACCAAGGCGGCCGAGAGGGAGCTGGCGGTCTGCTGCATGCGGAAGGAAACCAGGCAGCGGTGGCTGGTGTCCAAACTGGCATGCGAGGCATGCGCGGGGTGGATAGCAGGTGGCGGCTGGCCGCTTCCGAATCCCCTGGCCCGGCGCCTTCACCCCCTACTAGTACTTTGGTGTCGAATCCTGTTGCACGAGGGTTGCGCGATCGGATATACTCGGCAACTGCAAGTTCCCAGAGGAGCTGCTGGAGGACTGGGAGCGCCGTCCGCGCCGGTGGCTTGCTCCGGGGGAACAGACGTGACATCATCAGCAAATCAGGAGGCTGGAGTGCTGGTTCGAAAAACCAAAGCCATCGTTGCCGTTGTGCTGGGCTTGGCCCTGGGGTTGGGGGCCGCCTGGGGGCAGGCGCAGCAGAAGCAGGAGTGGAAGGATCGCGCCGAATACGACCTGTACATGGCCATTAGCAAGGAGGCCAACGCCGAGGCCCGGCTGAAACTCGTGGACCAGTGGACGGAGAAATACGCGGCCACGGACTTTACGCTGCTCCGCCTCCAGACCTACCTGGCCACCTATCAGCAGTTGGGGCGGACGGCGGACATAGTCAGGACCGCCAGGAGCATCCTGGAGAGCAATCCCAAGGACATCCGCATACTCTCCACAGTGGCGTACTTCACTACCGCCTTGCCCAAACCTTCCCCGGACGACCTCAGCGCCGGGGAGAAGGCCTCCCAGGGAGTGCTGGAGCTTCTGGACGCCGAGTTCACGCCTGAAAAGAAGCCCGCCACGGTCACCGAGGCCGACTGGAAGAAGAGCCGGTCGGCGACCGAAGCCATGGCGCACCGAACCCTGGGCTGGGTAGCCATGCAACGCAAGGAATACGAAGCCGCGGAGAAGGCCTTTACCCGGACCCTGCAAGCCAACCCGGAGCAAGGCGAGGTCTCCTACTGGCTGGGCCAGGTGATCCTGTACCAGAAGAAGGCGGACCGGCAGGTTGACGCGCTGTTCCACTTCGCCCGGGCGGCGGCCTATGCGGGGACGGGTGCGCTGAGTCCCCAAGGCCGGCAGCAAGTGGAAGCCTACCTGGCCAAGGCTTACCGTACCTATCACGGGGATGAGAGCGGTCTGAAGGAACTCCACGAGCTGGCCAGGGCCAACGTGTTCCCGCCGGCGGGCTTCGACATCAAGAGCCGCGAGGAGATCGAAGTCGAGAAACGTCAGGCCCTCGCCAAGGCCGATCCCGGGCTGGCCTTGTGGGTAAGCATCAAAGAGAACCTGACGGCCGATGGCGGCCAGAAGTACTTCACTGAGAACATGAAGGACGCCCTGATTCCCCCGGAAGGCATGGTCCCCTTCAAGGGCACCCTGATCAGCCATGACCCGGCCAAGAACCCCAAGACGCTGGTGCTGGGCATTCAGGATCCTGGGCAGGCCGACGTTACGCTGAAGCTGGATACGGCAATGACCGGAGTGGCGCCCGCGGGCACGGTGATCCAGTTCCGCGGAGCGCCTGAGAGCTTCACCAAGGAGCCGTTCATGGTGACCTTCGAGGTGGACAAGGAAGCCGTGACCGGGTGGCCAGCTCCGGCGCCACCCGCCAAGAGGGCGCCCAAGAAGGCCGCGCCTAAGAAGACGACATAGCGGTTGCGTTCGACCGCGCTGGTCCTGGCGAGTCCGCGCTCGCCAGGACCAGGCTAAACACCACCCGCTCAAGGAACCCGGCGGGAACGCCCGCTTCCTCCAGCGCCTGGTAGCACTGAACGAAGTTGCGCGCCGAGTACAGGAAGTGGCGGCCGGGCCTGCTCAGGCTGATCCCGCCCAGGCTCACGAAACCCAGCACCAGGATGGCGGCCTGCTTCCTCCACTGCCATGTGCTGCCGGCCCTCATACCTATAGAGACGGAGACCGGCTCCCTTCGTTGCCAGTCGGCGCCGGGGACAGCCCGCCGGCCGTGGGGACCGGCAGCCTAGACTGTCGGGTCAGCGCGCCTGGGGTAAAGGGCTAGAGTGCTGTACAACTAACCGCGAGATTCTCTGCCAGCCGCGACGATTTCCGCGGGCTGAAGGCCCGCCCCAGAGGGTGCCCCGGCAGGCTGAAGGCTCCGCCGCAGGCGGCGCACGCTTGAGCGTGCTGCGGCGAGCTTCAGCACGCGGTTTGGCCGCGGCTATGCCGCGCGGTGACCAAGATGCCGTTACAGAGCCAGCCGGACCACCAGCAAACGCGTGGCTCGGAATGGGCTTCCGAGCCGCGACCGCCAGTGAGCGGATGGTCAATGCGCCCGAGTCGCAGGACACTAGGGGTAGAGCAGGAATTCCTGGCGCCGCTCAACAAATCCGGCCACGGCCTCCTGATTGCCCTGGTGAATGGCGCGAGGATCATCGCCTTTGGCCAGGTCCTCGAGGGTCCGCTGACTCCCGATGAGCCGGCTGTTGGCGTCCAGCACGAGCTGCTGCGGGTAGAGTGCGGTCAGGGCGGCGGCCAGCTCCAGGCCCAGGCGGGCGCTGGAGAAGACCTCCCGGTCGGTGATCAGAAAGCGGATGCCCTCGATCCACTGGCCGGCGAAATGAGAGGCGGAAGGGCGGAAGCGAGTGGGGTAGAAGCGGACGCCCGGGATGTAGCGCGTGCTCAGGTGCGCAGCGAGTTGCCGCCCGTCGATCCAGGGAGCGCCGATCTGCTCGAAGGGGGAGTCGGTGCCCCGTCCCACCGAGTAGTTGCGGGAGGCTTCCAGCATGGCCAGGCCGGGGTAGAGCAGTGCCGCGGTGAGGCTGCGCATGTTGGGAGAGGGGTCGGTCCAGTACAGCCCGGTGGAGTCCCACCAGTCGCCGCGCTGCCAGTTGCGCACAGGGATGACATGCAACTCGACGCGCAGGCGGTTTTCGGCGTTGAACAGCAGCGCCAGCTCGCCCAGGGTCATGCCGTGGCGCAAGGGCATGGGCAGGTAGCCGATGAAGGATCTCAGCTCGGGGTCCAGCATGGGACCTTCCACGTGGGTTCCGGTGATGGGGTTGGGCCGGTCCAGCACGTAGAAAGGGATACGCCGGCGGCCAGCCTCCTCCATGGCGTAGGCCAGGGTGGTGGTGTAGGTGTAGAAGCGCGCGCCGATGTCCTGGATGTCGAAGACCAGCGCGTCGATGCCGCGCAGCATTTCGTCGGAGGGGCGGCGGTCCTTGCCGGCGTAGAGGCTCCAGATGGGGATGCCGGTGGCGGGGTCGGTGGCGTGGGCGATGTTCTCGATATCCTCGCGTCCGGAAATGCCGTGCTCGGGTGAGAACAGAGCCTTGACCTGTAGGCCGGCGGCCAGCATGACGTCCAGGTTGCGGCGGCCCTGGCGGTCCAGGCCGGTGTGATTAGTGATCAGGCCCAGGCGGCGGCCGCGCAGGGAGGCGAACTGCTGTTCGGCGAGCACGTCCAGGCCCGTCAGCACCTGGGCGTTGCGCGCCACCACGCGGCGTATGCCCGCGCCGGTGAGGGTCTCGTTGTAGCCAGTGAGCAGGATGCCGGGGGCGTCGATTCCCAGGGCCGCGGCCACGGCGGTGGCGACGCGGCCGCGCAGCGAGGTGATGGCTGGGCGGCGGCGCGGGTGGACGCTGTTGGCGAGCAACACCACGCAGGTCTCGGTGCGGGGGTCGATCCACAGCGAGGTTCCGGTGAAGCCGGTATGTCCGAAAGAGCCGAGGGGGAAGAGCTCGCCGCGGTTGCCGGAATAGGGCGAGTCGATGTCCCACCCCAGGCCGC
This sequence comes from Acidobacteriota bacterium, assembly GCA_016871095.1. Taxonomy (GTDB): domain Bacteria; phylum Acidobacteriota; class Terriglobia; order Bryobacterales; family Bryobacteraceae; genus VFZS01. The sequence goes on along the minus strand of VFZS01000312.1, from coordinate 1,721 downwards.
GCAGGACGGGCTGGTCGGGCGGAGACTGGGGGGTGGTGAACTTGGCCACGGTGAGCGGGCTGAATACGCGGAGGCTGCCGCGGCGCCCCAGCCCCAGCATCATCTGGGCGAAGCGCGCCAGGTCGTCGGCGGTGGTGAACAGGCCGGCGTGGCCGGCGATGCCGCCCATGTAACGGCTGGTCTCGTCGTGGACCACGCCGCGGAGCACCTGGCCGTCGACCAGCTCGGTGGGGGCTATGCGGGGGCGCAAGTCGCGCCGCGGCTGGAACATGGTGTCCCGCATGCCCAGCGGAAGGAAGACTTGCTCGCGCAGGTAGTCGGGCAGGGGCTTCCCGCTGAGGCGGCGCACGATCTCGCCCAGCAGGACAAAATTGATGTCGCTGTAGACAAAGCGGGTCCCGGGCGGGGTCACGGACAGTTCCGCCAGGGCCATCCGGATGCCAGTCTCGTAGCCGCTCCAGGGAGGCTTGATGTCCAGGCTGGGGCGCAGTCCGGAGAAGTGCGTGAGCAGGTTGCGCACGGTGATGTCGCTCGTGCCGCCCTGGAACTCGGGCAGGTACTGGGTGACGCGGTCGTTCAACCGCAGCTTGCCATCCTCGAACAGCTTCATGACGGCCGAGGTGGTGGCCACCACCTTGGTGAGGGAAGCCGCATCGAAGATGGTGCCCACCGTCATAGGCTCGCGGCGCGGCGTCAGGGCGCGGTAACCGTAGGCACGGCGGTGCAGGAGGCGGCCCCGGTGAGCGACCAGCAGGACGGCGCCGGGGATCTGGTCCTGCTGGATGGCCTCGCGGACGGCGGCGTCCAGGGCGGCGGCTCCGGCAAAGGCTTTGGCGGCCGGGGCGGGCTTGGCGGCCGGCGCCGGGGGCTTGAGCTGGGCGCGCGCGGCGAGCGCGGTCAGGGTCAAGGCGGCCAGCGCCATGAACAGTTCTTGCCGGTAAGGTCGGATGCGCATGTTGGGACTGCCTCTCTCATGTTGTCATAATGGACACAGCATGGCGGAACATTTGCCGCGGCTGCGGGCCAACCTGGATTTCATGCCCTCGCCGGTCGAGGATCGCCCCGGGCTGCTGATCCGCGACCCGTTTCACTACTCGGAGGCCACCCTCATCATCCCGCCGGCGCTGGTGGAGGCGCTCCAGTGGTTCGACGGGGAGCACACCGACCTGGACCTGCGCGAGTACCTCGTGCAGCTCACGGGCGACTTGCGTGTGGGGGAGCTACAGCAACACCTGGTGCGCAGCCTGAGCGAGGCGGGCTTCCTGGAGAACGAGGTGTTCGAAGCCCTGCGGGAGCGGCGGCACAGCACATTCGCGACGGCGCCGCGCCGCGAGATGACGCACGCCGGGTCCGCCTACCCGGGCGATCCGGACGCTCTGCGGGAGATGTTGCAGGGATGGCTGGAGGAGGCGCCGCGGGCAACCCCGGACGGCCTGGTGGGCATCGCCGTGCCGCACGTCAGCCCGGAGGGCGGGCGCCGCTCGTATGCGGCGGCGTACCGGGCGCTCGAGCCGGAGCAGCAGGAGCGGGTGTTCGTGATCCTGGGAACCTCGCACTTCGGCGAGCCGGAGCGCTTCGGGCTGACCCGTAAGAACTACGTGACGCCGCTGGGCGAGGCGCCCACCGAAGTCGCGCTGGTTGAGTGGCTGGAGGCAGACGCCGGGCCGGCGGTGAAGCGGGAGGATTACTGCCACGCCATCGAGCACTCGATCGAGTTCCAG
>VFZS01000311.1 GCA_016871095.1 Acidobacteriota bacterium | reverse complement strand
CCTGAGATGAATGATATTTCGTCCCCGGAGGGGGCCTGTTGCGACCCTTCGCTCCGCCATTGCTGTCTGATATTCGAGGATCCCCAGGAACAGCTTGCCGCGGGCATCTCGTTCGTCCGAGAGGGCCTGCAATGTGGCGAGAAGTGTATCTGGGCTGTAGCGAGCAGACATAGGCGCCAGGTTCTCGAGCTGTTGCGAGCCACTCACATCGACGTGGACGGGGCACTGGGTTCGGGTGCACTGGAGCTTCGGCCCCGTGCCTATATTGGCAGCCCGCTCAAGCAGCGGGATGCCCCCCCCCTGCTTGTCCGGATCCTGAGCGCGCTGCACGACACGGCCCTGGCCCGAGGATTCTCGGGACTCCGCGTCACCGGCGAGGTGCTCCCCTCGGACGTGGCCGGAGGCGGGCTCCCGGCCCTGCTGGGCCATGGGCACCGGGTAAGCGCCTTTCTGGCTGGCAGTCGGTGCTCCGTGCTGTTCCAGTACAGCCTGCGCCGCTTTCCCCCGGAGATACTGCTGGGTATCATCCGTACCCACCGGCTGGTTTTCCACCAGGGTGAAGTGTACCGGAACTACTACTACGTCCCGCCTGACGACTTCCTGCGTCCCGGCACGGCCAAGCGCGAAGTGGGCCGGCTGCTGGAGCAAGTCCGCACCCGCAGCCAACTTGATGCCGCCCGGCGCCGTGCCCGAGGGCGGCTGGAGGCGCTGGTGCGCGCCAGAACCGGGGAACTTGGACAGGCCAACCGGGCGCTCCAGAAGAGCGAGACGGCTCTGCGGGGCACCGGCGAGCAGGTACGCGAGCTGGCGCGCAGCTTGCTCGTGGCGCAAGAGGAGGACCGGAAGCGGCTGTCGCGCGAGCTGCACGATGTTTTCGGCCAGAAGCTGGCCATGCTCTCGGTCGAAGTCCAGACCCTGGAGCAGCGGGTTGCACTCGGCGACCTCGGTGTGGGGGAGCAGATCAGCCGGCTGCGGGAGCGCCTCGATGCCCTCTCGGATGATTCCCGCCGCATGGCCCACCAGTTGCACCCTTCCATCCTCGAGCACCTGGGTTTGGAGGCCGCTTTGCGGGCTTTCGGCCAGGAAGTGGCCCGGCATTACGGGATCCGGGTGCGGTTCATCGGGGGTGGCCTGCCGGCCGGCGTGTCCGCGGCGGCGGCTCTGTGTCTCTACCGGGTCGCGCAGGAGGCGTTGCACAACGTGGCCAAGCACTCCAAATCCCTTCGGGCCACGCTGAAGCTGTCCGCCAGCCGCACCGCCGTCCATCTCCAGGTCACCGACCGGGGCGTGGGTTTTGAACCGGAGTCCGTCCGGCATCGAGGCGGCCTGGGCATGGTCAGCATGGAGGAACGGGTCCGTTTGTTGGGGGGGGGCTTCTCAGTGCGCTCACGGCCTGGGAAAGGCGCCCGCCTGGGGGTCCGCATCCCTCTGGCTCCGGAGTCGCCGTGAAGCGCATTCGAGTGCTGCTGGCTGACGACCACACCCTGGTGCTGGAGGGGCTGCGCAAGCTCCTGGCGCCTCACTTCGACCTGGTGGAGACGGTCGAAGACGGCCGGGAACTGCTCCGCAAAGCGCCCCTGGTTCGGCCCGACGTGGTGTTGCTGGACATCTCCATGCCCCTACTCAACGGCATCGACGCGGCACGCCGACTCCGCCGACTGCTCCCCGAGACCAGGATCGTCTTCCTCACCATGCATGACGATCCGGCCTACGTCACCGAAGCATTCCGGGCCGGTGCCGCCGGGTACGTGCTCAAGCGCTCGGCCGCCTCCGAGTTGGTCCATGCCGTGCACGAAGTCATGAACGGCCGCTCCTACGTCACTCCGTTGCTGGCGAAGGACGCGCTCGGGGCGGCGCCAGGAGTACGGGGGGTGCGCGGGGCCGCCCCGTGCGATCTCTCAACCCGCCAGCGGGAAGTCCTGCAACTGCTGGCGGAGGGTCACACCAGCAAGCAGATGGCGGAAATCCTGAATGTCTCGGTCAAGACCGTGGAATTCCATAGAGCCCGCTTGATGGAGCGCCTGGGCCTGCGTACCACCGCGGAACTGACGCGCTACGCCGTCCAGCATGGGTTGGTGTGTTCGTAGCCACGCCATAATTCGGGCGAAACCCCAGGGTTTGTCACTGCACAAATTAGGGACTTGCCTAGTGTTGGTTCGGGACATTATCCCCTAATATGTAATCGTCCGCCTCGAAGAAACGCGCGAGGACGAGTGCAAGGTGTTCAAAGCGACCTGGACCCTGCCGGCTACGTAGAGCAGATCCGGCAGGGTAATCCCGCGGGGATGGAAACCCTATGGAACACCTTCCACCGCGGCATCCGCTTCTTCCTCACCCGGCGGCTGGGGCCGGATGACGCCGAGGACCGGACTCACGACGCCATCCTCCTCGTAGTCCAGGCCATCCAGCGCGGAGAGTTACGCGAGCCGGCCCGGCTGGCCGGATACATTCGTACCGTGGTGCGCCACGTGATCGCGGCTCACATCGGGCGGCAGGCCGCGGCGCGCCATCGGCAGGTGGATCTGGACTCGGCTTCCGGGGCCAGCGATTTCCGGGAGAACCCCGAGCAGATCACGGTGGCCCAGGAGCGGGTCGAGATCATGCGGGGAGTCTTAATGGGGCTTTCTCAGAGGGATCGCGAGGTACTGACCCGCTTCTATCTGCGGGAGCAGAGTAAGCAGCAGATTTGCCGGGAAATGCGGCTAACTGAGACCCAGTTTCGCCTGCTGAAATCCCGTGCCAAAGCCCGCTTCGCCCAGGCGGCCGGGGTGAACGCCAGCGTCCGCCAGCCCGGCGCGTAGGGCCGGTTCTCAGACCACCGGCTGTGGCCCAGGAGCGAGGCGGATCTCGTCGAGCAGCACCGCCATGCGCAGCGCCGCACTGGCTTGGCTGCCGAAGCGGAGCTCATTGTACGCGTGGGTGAACTCGGCTACCAGTGAGCTCAATGGAGAGGGCGGCAGACCGCGTGCGAACTCAATCGGGGTCAGGCAGGCGGGCTTCTTCCAACCCCGGCAAGCGAGCAGCCCCAGCAGGCGGGCATACAGGAGGGACGCGTCGGGCGACGCAGCCATGCCTTGCAGCGCCCGGCGCAGCCGACGGCGGGTTCTCCAGACGGCACGGAGCCTGGGCAGCCCGGTGCAGGCCGTCACTGCCAGCGCGATCCCCACCAGGATCGCCGCGCCATACTTGCGGGCCCAGCCGGTGAAAGCCTCCAGAAGCTGGCCGGCTCGCGCCCGCAGGCGCACCAGACCGTGGGTCGAGAGGTCCCGCCCGGAGCTCTCCATCTTGGCGGCCAGCAACAGTTGGCGGCTCAGATCGTAGCGCAGCACCCACTCGTCCCAGAACGTCTCAGCGGCATCCAGGTACCAGTTCAGCCGTGTCCAGGGCGAAGGGACCGCCCTGGAGGGCAGCGTGGGCGTGGGATCGAAGATGGTCCAGCCCCGGTCCGGCATCCAGGCCTCTACCCAACTGTGCGCATCGGCGGCGCGGATCACCAGCCAGCCGCTGACCGGGTTGTAGATCCCGCCCTGGAAGCCGGTGACCACCCGGGAAGGGATGCCCGAGAGGCGGAGCATAACGGCCAAGGCCGAGGCAAAGTACTCGCAGTGCCCCTGGCGGCGCTCGAACAGGAACTTCGCCAGGGGATCCGTGGCCGCTTCGGAAAAAGGCTGGATACTGTACGCATAGTCCCGCCGCAGGTGCTGCTCCAGCGCCTCGGCGCGAGTCAGAGGTGTACCCAGACCCGCAGTCACTTGGCGCGCCAGCTCGGCGACTCGGGCATCCAGCTCCGGCAGATCCAGGCAGCATACTGGCGCGGCTTCCCGGCCCGGCGGGCGGGATTCCAGCCCCCGATCCGGGTGCGGGAAGCTGTAGACTCCGTAACGCAGGCCCTCCGCGGTGCCCGACCCCAGCCGGTAAGCGCCGCCCGAGGTGCGATGCACGGCCGCGGCGTTCAACCGCAGGAATTCGGGCGTGCCGGCCAGGAACAGGAAATCGGAAGCCACCGCGCCCTGCCGCACCTCGTAGATCATCCGCTGGCCAGGGCGCCACAACTGGTGGTTCTCCGCCAGCCTGACCAGGCCCTCGGCGGCGGCGAGGCGCTCGCCCGCATCGGGCGGGTTGAACCACCGCCGCCCGTCGAAACGCCCCAGCGCGTTGCCCCGCCACTTCAGCGCGCCGGTCGGAAGCGGGCTATAGAACCGCACCCGCAGCAGCGGCGCCCGGCGGGAACGGACGGAGGCGAGTTGTCCCAGCCGCACCTGGTCGGCGAAACCCGGGACGCGATATCGCTGCGGCGCCAGCCGCTGGAAGGCCGCCTGGGCGGTGCGCGGCAGCACAAAGAACATCCCCGCGGTCAGGACCAGGATGCCAGTACCCAGCAGCAGGCTGAGCGCCGCCAGCCGCGCCGGCAACCGTCCGGCCGGGCCCCGCACCAGGTGACCGGGCTGCCGGGCCGAGCGCAAGACCTCGGCCCCGGCCAGGGCCGCCACGCCGAACAACAGAAAACCGGCCAGTGCGAGGAAGAAGTACAGGTTGGTGGACCACCAGGAAGCGGCCACCAGCGCCAGCAGCGAGGCCAGGGCCAGCCAGCCGGGAGGATGCCCGGGGCGCGCCGCCAGCAGCCCCAGCGCCAGCAGGAAGAACGCCAGGTGCAGGACGGCGGGCAGCCAGGCCCGTGACAGGAACAGGAAGTCCGTCACGCCCAGCGCCAGGCCCGTGCCTGCCAGCGCGAACAGCCCGCCCCGCGACAGCCGCAGCCGCGGCAGGAGGGCCACCAGCAGAACCCTCAGCAGCAAGCCCGCCGCGCCCAAGAACAGGCTCACGGCATCCAGGTAGCCGCTGCTGGCCAGGGCCAGCAGCCCGCTGGCCCAGAGCCCCGTCAGGGACAGCTCGTAGTAGCGTTCCACCGCCGCCGCGCCTTTCGTCCCGGCGCCCATATCTTGATTCTAGCCCCGTGAGCGCCCCGTGAACTTCGCGCCCGTTTCTGCCTATGCTCGTGTTGGCTGACTGCCTAGGCGCTGGGAACGGCGCCGAATCAGGCGGGCACGGGACCAGCCGCCGGGGAGACTCCGCGGAGCCCACCTGGGGCTGCCGACTGTGCTACAACAGCGGAGAGCAGCCCGAAACTGTATGGCTAAGTACAGACCGGCCAGATCCGGCAAGAAGACGCCCAAGGCGCGGGGCATGATTCCCTGCCTGATCCTCCTCGTCTCCGGGATGATCCTGCTGTCTCTGCTTTTCTGGGCGGTGGTGCGCTCGGGGACATCGTGAGCTATGCGTAGCGACCAACGAAAGACGGACCAGGTCCGACCGGTGCGAATCGAGACCGGCTACCTGATCACGGCGGAGGGTTCGGCCCTGATCGAAATGGGCAACACCCGCGTGCTGTGCGCCGCCACCATCGAGGAAACCGTTCCCCAGTGGCTGCGGGGGGCGGGCAAGGGCTGGGTGACGGCGGAGTACTCGATGCTGCCGCGCGCCACCGCCGAGCGCACCGCCCGGGAGATCAGCCGGGGACGGCCCTCCGGGCGGACCCAGGAGATTCAGCGCCTGATCGGCCGCTCCCTCCGCGCGGTGCTCGATCTGGCCGCGCTGGGCGAGCGCACCATCATCCTGGATTGCGACGTGATCCAGGCCGACGGCGGCACCCGCGCCGCCGCCATCACCGGCGCCTACGTGGCGCTGGCCGAGGCCCTGGACCAGTTGCGCAAGTTCGGGGTGCTGAAGAGCTGGCCAGTGCGGGACCAGGTGGCGGCCATCAGCGTGGGCCTGGTGGGCGGTGAGTCCATGCTCGATCTCACCTACGATGAGGACTCCCGGGCCGACGTGGACATGAACGTGGTGATGACCGGCGCGGGGCGGTTCGTCGAGATCCAGGCCACCGCCGAGCAGACCCCCTTCGAGGACGCCCACCTGGCCCGCCTGCTCGAGCTGGCCCGCGGCGGCATCCTCTCGCTCATCGAGATCCAGAAGAGGTTCCTGCCGGCGTGACGCTCTGGGGCGCCACCTCCAACCCCGGCAAGCTGCGCGAGTTCCGGCTGGCCGCCCATGGCGAGGTCGAGATCCTGGCTCTTCCCGGCCTTGAGGAGATCCCGCCGGCGGAAGAAACCGGGACCACCTTCGAAGCCAACGCCGCCCAGAAGGCGCTCTACTACAGCGCCTATGCGCCAGGAATGCTGTTTGCCGACGACTCCGGCCTCGAGGTGGAGGCCCTGGGCGGCGCGCCCGGCGTGATCTCGGCGCGCTTCGCCGGACCCGCCGCTACCGACGAGGCCAATAACCGGCTACTGCTTGAGAAGCTCGGCGCCGCCACCGACCGCACCGCCCGCTTCGTCTGCGTGATCGCCCTGGCGGAGAAGGGCCGCCTGCTGGGCACCTTCCGCGGCGCCGTCGAGGGCCGCATCAACGACCAGCCCCGCGGCGGCCACGGCTTTGGCTACGATCCGCTGTTCTTCTACGCGCCGTTCGGCTGCACCTTCGGGGAAGTGGAGCCGGAACGCAAATTCACCGTCAGCCACCGCGGCCAGGCCCTGCGCGCGATGCTCGCGTGGCTGAGGGCCGGGGACAGACGGAACTGTCCCCCGGCTCGTTAGTGTAGTGCGTCGCAAGAAGTGCGTGTTGTGCAGCCGGTGGCGCAGGCCATCGTTTGGTGTGGCCTGCGGGGCGGCAGACGACGAAAAACGATCGTC
>VFZS01000310.1 GCA_016871095.1 Acidobacteriota bacterium | reverse complement strand
AGGCCCTGACGCAGTTCGAGGTCGAGCTGGGTCTGCGGTCGCCGGAAACCACCAAACTCCCGGAGACACAGAAGGATCTGGGGCCCGCGGTGGCTGGCAAGGGCACCGTTGCGGAGACCGAGTAGCGCCGCGCCGCCGCCGGCCGCCTCCGATTTGGCGAACCCGGCGGTCCGCTCCAGCGTAGTAATCTGAGGTACTCACGGGGAAAGGCAGGTACACCAATGGCAAACGGAAAACCCAGACCCGCGTTCTACCTGGCGGTTTTCGCCGTGGTGGCGGGGCTGGTTGGACTGGCCATGTGGCGCTTCGGAGCGCTGCCCGGCGGCAGGCGTGGCGACATCTCCAAGGAGGAGCTGGCCCGGCAGGGCGGAGGCCTCGAAGCCCCGGACAGCCAGGGGATCACCACCGTAAAGCAGTACAACTACGTGCCGGCGCAGAAGTTGCCGCCGGTGCAGGGCATCTCCAGCTACAAGCCCATGCCGGACCGCACGCTGCGCTTCGCCATCAACGTGTGGGCCGGGTGGGCGCCGATCATCCTGGCCAACCATGGCTTCAAGCCGGGCAAGGCGTGGAAAGCGCCCGGCGGCAAGGACTTCAAGGTCGAGCTGACGCTGATCGACGACCCGGTGGCCATGCGGGACGCTTACGCGGCGGGCAACGTGCACATCGGCTGGGCCACTCTGGACATGGTCCCGCTGTTCATGGAGAGCCTGCGCAAGGATTCGCGGGTGATGCCGCGCGTATACCAGCAGATTGACTGGTCCAACGGCGGCGACGGCATCGTGGTGCGGGAGCGCATCAAGACCGTGTCCGACCTGCGCGGCAAAACCCTGGTGCTGGCGCAGAACTCGCCCTCCCACTACTTCGCCCTCAACGCGCTGATCGCCGCCGGGGTGCAGCCCGCCGAAGTCAGCTTCAAGTTCACCCAGGACGCCTTCCAGGCCGCGGCCGCCTTCAACGCCGACAAGTCCATCGCCGGCTGCGTCAGTTGGGCCCCCGACATCTACAACCTGGCGCGGGTGAAGGGCAACCGTATGCTGGTGAACACGGCCACCGCCAACAAGCTGATCGCCGACGTCTGGTTTGCCCGCGCCGACTTCGCCAAGGATCACCCGGACGTCGTCGAGGGCCTGGTGCGCGGCATCTTCGACGCCATGGAGGCGCTCAAGGAGCAGGCCAACAAGCAGACCGCGGCCCGGCTCATGGCCGCGGGCTACTCCATCCCCGAGACCGATGCGCTCAACATGCTGGGCGACGCTCACAGCACCAACCACGCCGAGAACCGGGAGTTCTTCCTCAACCAGAACAACCCCACCAACTTCGAGCGCACCTGGAACACGGCCTACTATTTGTACAAGCGCATCGGCGCGGTCACCGAGAAGACCGAGTTCGACCAGGTGATGGACTTCTCCCTGATCCAGAAGCTGGGTAAAGAGGCCAAGTACGCCGCGCAGAAGGACGAGTACAACGTCCAGTTCGCTCCGGCCGCCGCCACCACGGTGCAGACCGAGAGCGAGGAGATCCTCACCAAGACCATCGTGATCCACTTCTTCCCCAATTCCTGGGACCTGTTGAAGAAAGTCACCGTGACGGAAGGCGGCCAGGAACGCGAAGAGCTGTACGACCCCAACGTGAACTTCATCGTCGAGGAGGTGGGCAAACTGGCCGGGCAGTTCGGCGCGGCCCGCGTGGTGGTGGAGGGCCACACGGATTCCTCGATGAAGGGCCGGGTGCCCGAGAGCGCGGTCGAGGAGCTGTCGCTGAACCGCGCTAACTCCGTCAAGGAGGCCATCGTCCGCAAGTTCCCCACGCTCCAGCCCAATCAGTTCTCGGCACGGGGGCTGGCCTGGAACCGTCCGGCCGACGCGAACGATCCGGTGAACCACGCCAAGAACCGGCGCGTCGAGATCAAGGTCTACCCGCTGGAGGCCGCCAAGTAGACATGAAGCTGTGGCGGGCGGTTCTCGAGCGCCTGGAGGATGCGTTCGAGTTGCGCGCGCTCGTGCCGCCCGTAATGGCCCGTTTGCTGGGGCTGGCCACGGTGGCCCTCTTCGGCGGGTTGTGGTGGCTGGTGACGCGCGGCGACACCCCGGAGTCGCGCTGGGTATCGCCGGTGATCCTGCCCGCCCCGCTGGAGGTGGCGCGCAGCTTCTCCTCGTTGTGGGGCGAGCGCGCCCTGCTGGCGAGCATCCTGGCCACCCTGCGGCGCGTGCTCGAGGGCTTCGGGTTGGCCGCGCTCATCGGCGTGCCGCTGGGGATCCTGGCGGGCTCCTGGCGGGTGCTGGACGCGGCCGCCGCCCCGGTAGCCGTGTTTGGCCGCAACGTTCCGGTGGCGGCCTTGATTCCGCTCACCATCCTGTGGTTCGGCATCGACGAGACCCAGAAGGTGATGTTCATCTTCATCGCTTGCGTTCCCTTTGTCTACTCGGACGCGGTGCGGGCCGTCATCTCGGTGCCGGACCGCTACGTCGAGACCGCCCAGACGCTGGGCGCTTCCCGGCGGCAGATTGTCGCCAAGGTGCTGGTGGCGCTGGCGCTGCCCGACATCTACAAGAGCCTGCGCTCGCTGTTCGGTATGGCCTTCGGCTATATCATGCTGGCCGAGCTGATCAACGCCGAGCACGGCCTGGGGTATCTGCTCTCGACCAGCCAGCGGCGGGGCCTCTCCGAGCACATCATCCTGATCCTGCTGGTGATCGGAGTGCTGGCCTTCACCATCGACCGCTTCCTGCTGTTCATCGAGCGCGGCCTGTTCCCCTATCGCGGGGCCTCCGAGTGACTTCGATGCCGGCTCAGGCTTCCCCCGACATCGTCGTCGCGTTCGACCGCGTCACCAAGACCTTCCACCCAGGAACCGCGCACGCTTCCACCGCCATCCGGGACCTCAGCTTCAGCGTGGCCAACCGGCCGGACCACGGCGAGTTCGTGGCCATCCTGGGGCCCTCCGGCTGCGGCAAATCGACCATCCTGCGGCTGATCGCAGGCTTGCGTCCCCACTTCCCCGCCACCAGCGGACGGGTCATCGTGGCGGGCAGGCCGGTCGAAGGCCCCGGCCCCGACCGCGGCATGGTCTTTCAGGACTACACCTCCTTCGACAATCGCACCGTGCTGGACAACGTCGCCTTCGGCCTGGAGTGCGCCGGAGTGCCGGTCCGGGAGCGCCGCGAGCGCGCCCGGGAGTGGATCGGGAAGGTCGGCCTGGACGTGGTCCGCGACTCCTCCAAGTACCCGCACCAGCTCTCCGGCGGCATGCGCCAGCGCGTGGCCATCGCGCGCTCACTCATCCTACGCCCCAGGATCATCCTGATGGATGAGCCTTTCGGCGCCCTGGATCCGGCTATCCGCCTCAACATGCAGGACCTGCTGGTGAGCCTGTGGCGGGACCTGGAGGCCACCGTCTTCTTCGTGACCCACTCGGTGGAAGAGGCGGTGTATCTGGGGGACCGCGTCTATGTTCTTTCGGCCGCGCCGGGGAGGTTGCTCCACGAGATCGAAGTGCCTCCACCGGAGCGGCCCGCGCGGGAGATGCAGCGCGAGCCGGCCTTCGGCAAGCTGGTCTTCGAGATCCGCGACATAATAGAGAAGCTGGGCGTTATGCATCGCCCCCAGGACGGGTGAAGGACTGGCGGGAACCGGGGTTGTTCAAGCACGCGGGGCGCTGCTGTCGGACAACCGGTTTCCGACAGAGGCAGTAGCAGGCGGTCGAGGCGCTGGCAGGCCGCAGTATGGTCCCATCCAGGCAAAGCGGAAGCTGTCCGGCGTGGACAGCCGTGCTGGGGTTCTTGACGCTGTGGGGGAGCAGGGTGTAGTCTAAACTTGTTCGAAGTCCTGGTGGGAGATTTGAGTTTCAATCCGGCAAGTTGAAGCTGAGGGGGGAATAATGACACGACATCTGAGGCAGGTCGTCTGCGCTGTTGCGCTCCTGTGCGGGAGCTTGCTGTGCCAGGAGTTCCGCGCCACGGTGACGGGCCGGGTCCTGGATCCTTCGGATGCGCCCGTGCCGAACGTGACGGTGCAGGCCAGGAACATCAACACCAACGAGGTCGTCTCGGGGGTGACCACTTCGCAGGGCGCCTACACGATCGCGTTCCTGCGTCCGGGCGTCTACAGCCTGTCGGTGGAAGCGCCAGGCTTCAAGAAATTCACCCGTGACGGCCTGGCATTGAGCGTCGGCCAGACCCTGGCCGTGGACTTGAAGCTTGAGATCGGCGCGGTGACCGAGCAGGTGACGGTGACCGGCGAGGCGCCGCTGCTGGAGACCGCCAACGCGGACCGGGGCGGGCTGGTGGACCGGCAGCGGGTTCACGAACTCCCGCTCAATGCGCGCAATCCTTTCATGCTGGGCGCTATGGTGGCCGGCGTGAAGTACACCGGCGCCATCATCTGGCAGCGGCCCTTCGACAACGGGGCCATCGCCGAGTGGTCCATCAGCGGCAGCCGCACGCGCGAGACCGAGTTCTTGCTGGACGGGGCGCCCAACAATGCCCAGGCGGGGGCCAACAACCTGGCTTACGTGCCGCCGGTGGATTCCGTCGAGGAGTTCAAGATCCATACGAATGTGTATGACGCGCAGTACGGCAAGACGGGCGGCGGCATCGTCAACGTTTCGCTGAAGAGCGGTTCCAACCAGTTGCACGGCGCGGCCTACGAATTCGCGCGGCGCGCCGCCTGGGACGCCAACTCGTTTCAGAACAATGCCCTCGGCAAGCCGCGGGGCGAGCACCTGCTGGATCAGTACGGGGTGCAGGTCAGCGGCCCGGTGATTCTGCCCAAGCTGTTTGACGGGCGCAACCGGCTCTTCTTCATGACCAATTACGAGGGCTATCGCGAGAAGACCCCCTGGCCGCTGACCGAGTCCGTGCCGGCCACCGAGTTCCTGGACGGCGACTTCAGCAAGCTGGTGGACGCCAACGGCCGGCAAATCGTGCTCTTCGATCCGGCCAGCGGCCGGCAGGTGGCCACGCAATGGGTGCGGGACCCGTTTGCGGGCAACCGCGTCCCCGGCAACCGCATCAACCCCGTCTCCAAGAACATTCTTTCTTACTTCCCCAAGCCGAACCTCACCACCCCCGGGGCCCGCTACTATTCCCAGCAGAACTACTTCGTGCCCGACAACGTGAGCCGGGATGCCTTCTACAACTACGTGCTCAAGATGGACTGGCATGTCGGCGACAGAAACCGTTTCTTCGCCCGCTATGCGGCCAACCGGCGCGACGAGAGGACCCACGAGACCGGCGCCGTCACCAAGGGTCCGGGCCAGGGCGGAGAAGATCCTTCCCAGCGCGTCAATGACCACCTGACGGCGGACTGGGTGGCCACCCTGGGACCCAGCATCACCTTCAACCTGCGCGCCTCCTTCAACCGCTACGTCCACACTTCAGGCTCGGCCGACAACGAGGGCTTCGACATGCGCACCCTGGGCTTCCCGGAAGCGCTGGTGAGCCGGCTCTCCGGGGGATCCAATTTCGGCCGCTACGAGTTTACCGACTACAGCTATCTGGGCAACTACGGCTTTGCTAACTACACCAACACCTGGGCCGTCCACCCCACCGCCTCCAAGATCGCCGGCCCGCACACCCTCAAGTTCGGAGTGGACATCCGCTGGATCCAGTACGCCACCAAGAACCGCGGCAATCCTCTGATCTTCTCGGGCACCCGGGCTTTCACGCAGCAGCAGTGGGACCGGGCCGACGCCCTGAGCGGAAACTCCATCGCCAGCTTCCTGCTGGGCCACCCGGCCAGCGGCGGGTCGGATTTCAACGCCTTTCCGATCTACATGTATCGCTACATGGCGCCTTACATCCAGAATGACTGGAAAGTGACGCGCAGGCTGACCTTGAACCTGGGGCTGCGCTGGGACTTCAACTTCCCGCCCGATGAGCGCTTCAACCGGCTCAACCGCGGCTTTCGCAGGGACGTGGTCAGCCCCCTCGACGCTCAGGTTGACCGCCGCCTGCATCCTGATCTGAGGCAACTGCGCGGCGGGCTTCAGTTCGCCGGAGTGGAGGGCGTCTCCCAAAAGGCCGCGGATCTGGACCGCGACAACATCCAGCCGCGCGCCGGGCTGGCTTACCAGCTCAGCCGGCGGCTCGTGTTTCGCGGCGGCTGGGGCCGCACCTTTCTCAACCCCGGCAACCAGTACCTTCAGACCAACGGTTTCAGCATCAATACGCCGTATGTGGCTTCCAACGACGGCGGGAGGACTCCGGCCAACACCGTCAGCAACCCCTTTCCGCAAGGCCTGAGCGTCCCGCCCGGCAGCTCACTGGGCCTGCTCACCCATGCGGGCAGAGCATTAAGCGTGGTGAAGCCCGACTTCCAGATTCCCCATGTGAACCAGTTTTCGGCCGGGTTACAGTTGGAGCTTCCGGGGCCGCAGATGTTAGAGCTCACTTACTCCGGCAGCCGCACCAAGAACCTTCAGGACACCCGTTCCATCAACGAGCCGGACCTGGCCTTCCGCCAGAGGTGTTACTACTTCGAGGGCGGGCGGTCCACTTACTGCAACGAATTGCTGCCCAATCCGTTCCAGGGAATCAAAGCGTTTGAGGGGACCGGGACCTTCACCTCCGCCACCTTGTCCCGCTTCGCCCTGAACCGGCCTTTCCCGCACTTTGGCGGCCTCACCGAGGTTATGCGCAACGACGGCGCCATGTGGTTCAACTCCATGCAGGTCTCCTACCAGGCGCGCTTCCGCGGGCTGA
>VFZS01000309.1 GCA_016871095.1 Acidobacteriota bacterium | reverse complement strand
GGAGTCCCCGCGGGCAGAGTCACTATCGTGGCCGGCCGGCCCGGAGGCAAACTGATCAAGCAGGAAGCCCTGCTGGAGCGGGGCCGGACGCTGGAACTGGTCGTCTCAGTCCCGTAGGGTCGGCTGCTCGCGCGAGACACAGTCCGGTGGAGTGGTTGCCGCTCGGCCAGACAAACAGCAGGCCGCGGCGGAAGCCCCGGTCGAGAACGGGCGGCCGGACCTCGCCTCGATGACCGCCCTGCTGGCGGCCCGCTGGAAGCAGGGCAAGACCCCGGTGTCCGAACCGGCCAAGGCCGGCCAGATCCGCACCTTCCGCGTGGCGGCCCTGGACGCGGCGGCCAAACGGATCGAGCTCGAACTCCTCACCTAACAAGCAGCCAGCCCCGGGCCCCGGGGACAGTCCGCGTGTTTCCGTCGGCCCCCGCGCTAGTGCGGTTGCCTGAAGGAGAGAATTCTGGCTATACTGTAGCCAGAATGCGCCACGCCATCGTTCTGGCGCCGGAGGCCGTGGAAGACCTCAGGAGGCTGCCCGGTCCCTTCCGCGCGATGGTGAAGACGGCTATGGAGAAGCACCTGCGCCACGAGCCCGGCAGAGTCAGCAAGAGCCGCATCAAGCGGCTGCGCGGCGTCCGGCGTCCCGGCTACCGGCTGCGTGTGGGTGAAATCCGTGTTTTCTATGATCTGTCAGAGGGCGTCGTGGAAGTGCTCGCGATAGTCCCGCAGGCGCAGGCACAACAGTGGCTCTCAGAATGGGGAGAAGCACAATGAAGACCGTGGCCTTGTCTGAAGTCAAAGACGACCTGTCCCGCTACCTGCGGATGGCGGAGAAAGAGCAGGTGGTAATCACGCGGCACGGCAAGCCCGCGGGCGTGCTCATCGGCTTCGAGTCGGAAGACGACTGGTTCGACTACAGGCTGGAGCAGGACCCGCGGTTCCTCCGGCGCGTGGAGTCCGCCCGGCGCAGCCTGAGAGCCGGGCTGGGCATCCCGCTGGAGGACCTGGACAGAGCCAAGTAGCCAGGCCTGGCATCGGCAGGCGCCCGCCTGCGTCAGCCTGATCGGCACCTTCCGCGTCGCCGCCCTGGACGCGGCCGCCAAGCGGATTGAGCTGGAACTGGCGGGCTGAGCCCGTCAGTCGGGTGGAGCGCCTCGTCAGCCCGCCTTAGCGGCGCGGCCAGGCTCTTGGGGCAGCGCCGATATGACCGACCGGAGCAGTGAGTTCACCGCCTCCGATGTCTTGAAAACCGATGCCACATCGGGATCGAGAACCACCGTAACGACACTGCCCTTCATCAGGGCTGCAAAGCGGTTCGGCCGTGCCTTGCTGTAGTCGAAGCGGTACTCTGCCCGCAGGTCGTCCGGAACTGGCTGCCTGTCCCTAGGCTTGGACGTTTTCTTCATAGTCTCGCTGCTCCCGCTTCGTAGCCCTGCGGGCACTGAAGACCCGCACGGTTTGCCGGCGCTCCGTGAAGCAGACCACCAGCAGGCGCCGCCTTGCGGAATGCCCAAGCACGATTTCCCGCCCCTCGTCCATAGAGTGGTCCTCGTCGTCGAAAACTCGCGCCAGCGGGTCCGCGAACACCGTCAGGGCTTCGTCGAAGGACACGCCATGTTTGGAGAGATTGGCTGCTGCTTTCTTCGGCTCCCATGCGAATGTCAGCCCCATCCCTCAACAGTACGGTACCACAACGGCTACAGAGGCTACCTCACCAGGCGCCCGGGAGGGGAGGCGCCAGGGTCAGCCAGCGTGTTCCCGGCGGGCCCGGAAACACGCGGGCTGTCCCCCCGGCTGCGTGGTGCGTTACACTTTTTGCAGCTAACCGTCTGAATAGACAGAGTGACGGTTGAGCGGCAGGCAGCAGCGCCCATGGAACTCGGTTCAGCCGCCGCATTAGACGAAGCGGCATGGATTCGCGCCGCCCAGGCGGGCGACCAGGCCGCTTTCGAGAGGCTGGTCCGTGCCCACGACCGGAGTGTGCTCCGGCTGGCGATGAACCTGTTGCGGTCGGAAGAAGATGCTTACGACGTCTACCAGGAAACGTTCTTGCGGGTCTTCCGGAGCCTGCACCTGTTCCGTTTTGATTGCAGCTTCCAGACCTGGCTCTACCGGATTGTGAGCAACCTATGCGTGGACCAACTGCGCAAGCGCAAAGCACGGCGGGAGGAATCGGCGGTGGTGGACACCGCGGAGGGCCCGCGGGACCGCACCGATGTGCACCCGGATGCGCGCCCTCAGGGCGACCCGGAGCGGGCCCTGCTGAGCCGGCAGTTGGGCCAGCGCATCTTCCAGGTGCTCCAGGAACTCACTCCGAGGGAGCGCGTGGTGTTTGAACTGCGCCACTACCAGGGGCTGCGGCTGAAAGCCATCGGCGATGCGCTGGGCACCAGCGAGGAAGCGGCCAAGACCTGCCTGTTTCGCGCGACCCAGAAGATGCGGGCCGCGCTGGGAGATTTTGTATGAACTGCGAGACGGTCAAACGGGATCTGTCGCTGTTCCTGTACGGGGAACTGACGCTGGAGGAGGAGCAGGCCCTCCAGGATCACGTCGAGGCCTGCCCGGCCTGCCGGCAGGCGCTGGAGGCGGAAAAGCTCCTGCACCAGGCGCTGGATGAGCGCGAGTTGGAGCCTCCGGCCACGCTGCTGGTTCGGTGCCGGCAGGACCTGAGCCGCCGGCTGCAATCGGGCGCCCCGGCCCGGCCTGGCTGGCTGGCCTGGCTGAGGCAACCCCTGGGCTGGCAGACGATCTTCAAGCCAGTGGGCGCCGTGGCGCTGGTGGCGCTGGGGTTCGTGGCGGCGCGGTGGACCGGCCCCGGGGCCGGTCCCCCCGCTATGCCCCTGGGGGAGCCGATGACTTCGCAGGTCCGCTATCTGGAGCCCGATCCCTCGGGCAACCTGCGCATCGTGGTCGAGGAAACCCGCCAGCGCGTGCTTTCCGGGCGGCTGGACGAGGAACCCATCCGTCAACTGCTGCTGGCGGCGGCGCGCGAAGCCCGGGACCCCGGCCTGCGCGGCGAGACAGTGGACATCCTGAGGGCTCAGCCGGAGGCGGCCGACGTGCGGCGGGCGCTGCTGGCCACCTTCGAGCACGATCCCAATGACGGGGTGCGGCTGAAGGCCCTGGAAGGCCTGAAGAGCTTCGCCACGGAGCCGGATGTGCGGAGCACCCTGGTGCGCTCCCTGCTGGTGGACGAAAATCCCGGCATTCGCATCCAGGCCATCGACCTGCTCATCCAGAAGCGGGAAGACGCCCTGGTGGGAGTGCTTCAGGAACTGATGCAGCGGGAGAGCAACAACTACGTTCGCCTGCGGTGCCAGCGTGCGCTCCAGGAGATGAACGCTTCGGTGGGGACATTCTGATGAAGTCATCTTGGCTGTGGATAGCGCCGGCGCTGGCGGCGGCCGGCTGGGGACAAACCGAATCGGCCGTCACGCGCGAGGGACGGCAATGGGTGCAGACCCTGACGGGCACGGTGGCTGTTGAGGGCCCGGGGCGCCTGCGAGTATCCACCCGCGGCGCGCTTAGGCTCCAGGGCGAGGACCGCTCCGATGTGGCCTACACGCTGACGAAACGGGCGCGCGTTTCCAGCGAGGCGACGGCGCGGCAGTTGCTGAGCCGCCTGGGGGTGAAGGCCGGGCAGCACGGCGGCTGGACGACGCTGGCGGCGAGCTTTCCCACCAACAACTACACCCAGGCGGACGTGGCGCTGCGGGTGCCGCGGCGGCTGCTCGAAGTTGAGCTGGACTCCGAAGGCGGGGCCTTGGAAGCCTTCGATCTGGCGGGCACGCTCAAGGCCGAGACCGGAGGTGGGCGCATCCACATTGACCGCATCAAGGGCGATCTGACCATCCGCACGGGCGGCGGGGAGGTGCAATTGGGCACGATCGGGCGCACCGTGCGCATCTCCTCCGGGGGCGGCTCGATCACCGCCGGGTCGATCGGCGGGGAGGCCGGGTTCACTACCGGCGGCGGGGAAGTTTATGTGCGGGAGGCGCTGGGAGCGGTGCGGGCTTCCACGGGCGGCGGCAACATCCGCGTGGAGCGCGCCGCCGGACCGGTGACTGCGGCCACGGGCGGCGGACTGGTCGAGGTCGGCCAGGCTGGCGGCGTGGTGGCCGCCGAGAGCGGGGCTGGCTCGATCAAGGTCCGGCTGGCGCAGGGGTGCCGCTGCGAGGCGGGCAGCGGCTCCATCCACTTGGTGTCGGTCTTCGGCAGCCTGCGCGCCACCACTGGTGCGGGGAGCATTCTGGCCGAGTTGCTGGCGGGCAAGCCCCTTGAGGATTCCCTGCTGAGCACCGGGTCGGGTGACATTACGGTGTTCATCCCGTCTAATCTGGCGGTGACCATTCAGGCGATCGCGACTTCCCCGGGGCTCCAGAAGATCATCTCCGACTTCCCGGAGATTCAGGCCCAGGTGCAGTCGCGGGGCGGACGGGCCGAGGCCCAGGGCGCACTCAACGGCGGCGGTCCGGTGCTGAGACTGGCGGCCGCCGACGGCACCATCTACCTGCGTCGCCACAAGTGAGAGCTACGGAGTGAAACCATGAAGAAGATCATCCTGACCTTGACGGTGCTGACGGCGCTGACCGCGGGTGGGTTGCAGGCGCAGTCCCCGGAGGAGCAGCTTGAGGGGCTCCTTGCTATGCTGGCGCAAGCGCCACCCGCGCCTCCGGCCCCTCCGGCGCCTCCGGCGTCCGTTGGCATCCACATCTCAGGCAGCGGCAGCTACCTGGGTGTGGGCATCACCGAGGTGAAGTCCGAGCGGGCTAAGGAGCTGAAGCTTTCCGAGGAGCGCGGCGTCGAGATCACCCGGGTGGAGGAGGACAGTCCCGCCTCCAAGGCCGGCCTGAAGAAGGGTGACGTGGTGCTGGAATACAACGGCCAGCGCGTCGAGGGCACCGAGCAGTTCGTGCGCCTGGTGCGGGAGACCCCCGCCGGACGGCAGGTGAAGCTGCTGGTTCATCGCGAAGGCGCCACCCAGACCATCGCCGCCACGATCGGCGAGCGCAAAGCCAAGGTTTTCCGCTGGGAGGGCAACTGGCAGCGCGACCTCGAGAAGCAGATGGAGAAGCTCCATGAGAACCTGAGGGGCCTCCGCGAGAGAGAGTTTGATGTGCGCCTGCGGGCGCTGCCCAGCCCCATGATGAGCTGGCGCACCGGCCTGCTGGGTATCGAGGCCGAGTCGCTGAAGTCGCAGTTGGCCGAGTTCTTCGGCGTCAAGGAAGGTGTGCTGGTCCGGCAGGTCAGCAAGGATTCGGCGGCGGAGAAGGCGGGCATCAAGGCCGGCGATGTCATCACCAAGGTGGACGGGGAGAAGGTCTCCACTCCGGGCGAGGTGACGGGCGCACTGCGTTCGGCGATGCCCAAGAAGAAGACCGTTCCGGTCACGGTGGTGCGGAACCGCCAGGAAACGACGCTGAACGTCACCATCGAAGAGGCCGAGCGGCTGGAGACCAGCCCGCGCCCCCGCGTGATCCGCGAGCCGCGCCCGGAGACCCGGCCCCGTCCTGCCCCCGCAGTCCGGGTCAAGGAGCCAGAGAGCTTGTCCCTGTGAGGCCGGAGAGCCGGTGGTGAGTGGCCTTCGCGCGGACCCGCCTTAGCAGTGCGTGACGGTCTTGCGGATATCCCGGAGACGCGGCAGCAAAGTGGGATCCTGCTTCGCCTCGGCCAGCAGCGCGAGGTGTGCCTCGATGTGGCCCCAATCCAGGCCGCGCGCTTCTTGCCGCACGATGACCGAGCGGACATCGCGGAGATCGGTGTCACGGCCCGCGAACATCTTCATGATGATCAGATCCTCGGGAGAGCAGAGCCGGACCGTGGAACCGGGGAGCATTTCCACGGGAACGGCGCGGCTGACGACCAGCTCCTCGTACGGAAGGGCGGCGAGAGAAATGTCGATGCCGATCCCGCCTTCCGACTTCAGCAGCAATACTCGCCGGGCCAAAGCGAAATCGCGGGCCGCTTCAATCCGCGGCGCATAGACGCTCAACAGGGCATCGACGTAAGAGGCCTCGCCGCCGAAACCGGTCAACAAGGACAGATCCAGATCGCGCGTCAGGCGAGGCTCGCCCCAGTGCTGAACGGCAAGACCACCGATGAAGCAGTACCGCCAGCCGCGGGACTGGAGAAACGCCTCCAGGCGCACCGCCTCGGAAACCAGGTCAACCATGGCGCCGCCAGCGGCACACAAAGTCCTGCCACTCTACCAGACCGGAGGATTCGCGAGGCGGCAGGTCGCGCAGGGCTATCCGGAACGCCGACTCGAACATCCGGATGGAGACGGCCGTGTCGGCCTGGCGAATCTCCCGGTCGCGAAGCTCCTCGAGTAGCGGGCCATTGACGGCCCACAGTTGAACATACTCCCGGAGCTGCTGTCTGTCGAGGTCGGCCCCCACACTCTCATCATACCGCCTGCCGCCAGCGTGGTCGTCCGGCTACGGGCACGCCACCGCGCTCCGGGAGCCCCGTCCTGCGCCCGCGGTCCGGGTCAAGGAGCCAGAGAGCATCCCGCTCTGAGGCGCGGCCTTGGAAGCGGAAGCGGGCTAGCCCCAATACCGTTCAGTTAAGCCATGACCACTCCCTGCCGGTCGTGGCTCGGTTGCATCTCATTACGCGTGCAGGCACTTGCCGAGCCGCGAGCGTCAGCGAGCGGTCCGGGCGGTGCAAACTGAACAGTATTGCGCCTACACCGCCCCGAGCCCCGGGCCTTTGATCTCGCCGGTCTTCATCGTCCCATCCTTGATGCGAAAAATGCCTGGGAA
>VFZS01000308.1 GCA_016871095.1 Acidobacteriota bacterium | reverse complement strand
CGAGCGCCTGCTGGATCGCGGGAAGGTCTTTCTGCGACGCGCGGGGACGGTCATCCTGGCCATCGCCATCCTCATGTGGCTGCTGGCTCACCTGCCACTGGAGGACGGGCGGCAACCGCCCATCGAGCGCAGCTTCGTGGGCACGCTGGGACGGCTGATCGAGCCGGCGGTGAAGCCGCTGGGCTTCAACTGGGAGATCGGGGTGGGGCTGATCACCTCACTGGCGGCCAAGGAAGCCATCGTGGGCACGCTCGGCGCCATCCACGGCATCGACCCGGAAGCGCGCGCCCTGGGCCTCCGGGAGGCCCTGCGCATGGACCTCACCCCCAGCGGCGCGGTGGCCCTGCTGGTGTTCTTCGCTCTGGCCATGCCCTGCCTGACCACGGTGGGCGTGGTGCGCCGGGAGACGGGAAGCTGGAAGTGGCCGCTGCTCCAGTTCACCTGCATCGGCGCGCTGGCCTATGGCGGAGCGTTCGTGGCCCACCGGCTGGCGGGGGTTCTGGGGTAGAGCCGCCCCCTGTCCTATCCCACCCTCCGCTGCGCTACCCCCGCGGAGGTCGCACCCCACCAGCCAGCTCCAGCGGGTTCAGCCAGCGGAGTCCGGGGAAGCGGGCGAAGTCCCGGTCGGTGGTGGCCAGCACCGCGCCGTGCTCGCGCGCCAAAGCGGCCAGATGCGCATCCATGACCAGAGGACCGCGGGCCTGGGCCGCCGGCAGCAGCGCGCTCAGGATGTCCCAATGGTCCGCGCCGGGCGGGAGCAGGGTGGCGTTGGGCTGCGCCAGCCACTCGGAGACGATGCCCACCGCCTCCTGGATGGATAGCGGGCTTTCCAGCGCCCGCGGATGAGTGGCGATGCGGAGGAAAGCCAGCAGGGTGACCCAGGACCACCCGACCGGCTCGGCCTTGGCGAGCACCGTCTCCAACCAGCGGCGCGCGGCGGCGTGCTGCGCGCTGGAGGCGTCGTAGGCGTACAGCAGCAGGTTGGCGTCGATCAGAATCACCGGTGGGCGGGCCCCTCCAGTTGCTCGAGCAGGTCCCCGATGCTGTCGTAGCTCAGGCCGGGGCGCAGCCCCAGAGGCCGGGCGCGCACGACCATGGGGGCGCGGGGCTTCAGCTCCCGGCGCGCGTTGAGGCCCCGGCGCAGGCATTCGTTGACTGTTTGCTTGAAGGAGCCTCCGCTGCGGCGCATCTCGGCCTGGAGCTTGCGGGCCACGTCCTCGTCGAGAGTCAGGGTGGTCCTCACATCTTTATGCTAGTCATTGGACATCATGATGTCAAGGACCCAAGCCTTGGGAGGAGCACCATCTCGGTGATTGCGCCCGCGGCCGGCTGAAGCCGGCGCTACTGCTGCAAATACTGCTTCAGCCAGGCCGCCACTTCCTGGTAGAAGAACCGGCTGTCCTCGCCGTTGAGTATCCAGTGGTTGGCGCTTTCGAAAACCACCAGACGGCTGGGCACCCGCATGCGCTGGAGCGCGCTCCAGTTTTCGAGGGACTGGTTGAGCGGCACGCGGTAGTCGCGCTCCCCGATGGTCACCAGGATGGGCGTGCGAAAGTTCCTGGCCAGGCGAATGGGGTTCTGCTCGCGCCACACCGGTCCCTGCTCCCAGGGCGGGCCGCCGGCGCCTACTTCGCGGTGGTAGATCATGTCGGAAGTGCCCCACTGCGACTCGAGGTTGATCAGCCCGGCGTGGCTGATCAGGCACTGGTAGCGCGTAGTGGTGGCCTGTAGCCAGTTGGCCAGGTGCCCGCCATAGCTGGCCCCGCCGGCGGCCTGGCGCGCGCCGTCGATGAAGGGGAACCGCCGGATAGCCTCGTCGGCGGCCTCGTTGATTTCCTCGGCCGGTCCCCGAAGCGGGTCGCCCTGGATCTCCTGGGCGAAGTTCTCGCCGAAGCCGGTCGAGCCGGTGAAGTTGGTGAGCAGGACCACGAAGCCCGGCGCGGCCAGCAGATGGTAGTTCCAGCGCAGCACGAACTGGTCGCGCCACATGCTGTGCGGGCCGCCGTGGATCAGCACGAACAGGGGGTACTTCTTGGATTCGTCGAAGCCGGGCGGCAGCGCGATCAGGCTGTGGATGCGCTTGCCGCGCCGGCTGGTGAACCAGAAGTGCCGCAGGGGCTGCCAGTCGATCTTCGCGGCGGCCTCGCGGTTGAACCGCGTGAGGAAGGCATGCTCCCCGGTCACCGGGTTGACCCGGATCACCTCCGGGGGATTGATGGCGCTCTCCCAGTTGGCGACCACAACCGCGGCAGCCGCTTTCTCGGCCACCGCCAGGCCGGTGCACGCGCCGGTGGTCAGGTTCATCACCGCCCGCACGGCGCCGCCGCGCGTCGGCATCACGAACAGCCTCTCGTGGCCGGCCTCTTCGGCCGTCAGAAAGACCGCCCCGCCGTCCGGGCCGACAGCGAACCCGTTCACCGAGCGGTCCCAGTTCTCGGTGAGCGCTTTCGGCTGCACCGGCCTGGGCCATTCCAGCACGGCCAGCCGCGTGGCGTTATAGACCTTCCCGGAATGCCGCTCCAGGAGGCAGTACAGGGACTTGCCATCCGGAGAGAAAGCCGGACGTGAGTAGCTGGCCGGGCCGTTGGTCAGTTGTTGCGCCTCGCCGCCAGCGGTGGACACCCGGTAGAGGTGGGTCTCGACTTCGGCGTAGGCGGCGGCGTTCCGATTCACCGTCGCCGCGAAGACGACGCTCTGGCCGTCGGGCGCCCACACAGCGTCCAGGTTGTCCGGCCCGCCCATGGGGTTGGATCGCCCGCCGAAGCCGGGCTCGGACGCAAGCTTCGTCCCGGCGAGCAGGTCTCGCGGCTGGGCCCCCGGCTCCAGGGTTTGCGCGAACAGATGGGTCCGCGTCTCGTCCAGCCAGCGGTCCCAGTTGCGTATGGGGAAGCCAGTGTAGACTCGGGCCCGGTACTTGCGCGCCTTGCGCTCGGCGGCGATCGGATCCACGGCGCTGGTGAACAGCAGGGCTGCTCCATCGGGCCGCCAGCGCGGGGCTGCGGCGCCCCCGGCCAGCGAGGTCAAGCGCTGCGCCTCGCCGCCACCCTCGACATCCAGTATGTAGACCTGCGAGGCCTCATCCCCCTCGCGCCGGGCGGTGAACGCCAGCCGGCGGCCGTCCGGGCTCCAGGCCAGGCCGCTTTCGCCGCCCTTGGAGAAGGTCAGGCGGCGCGGCGCGGCGCTGCCGTCGGCGGGGACGATCCACAGATCCGAGACCTGGTCCTTCTCGTCGTAGGCCGGTTCGGTCACCGGAAAGACCACCCACTTGCCGTCCGGGCTGGGCGCCGGGGCGCCCACGCGCTTCATCAGCCACATGGCTTCGTGGGTGATGGGGGACTGAGCGGCAGCGCCGGACAAGGCAGCCAGGAGGATGCACGCGACTCGGAGGCTCATAGTGGGGATGATACCTCGGCGCCTGGCGGCTGCGCGTGGGGAGGGCCGCGGTGGGTTTGTTCTGCAATTCCTGTTGGCGGGGGCGCGGAGGGGCGATCGTGGAGTAACTCTACTGTGCTGTCTCGCAACTTCGTTGGCAATCGGCACTGCGCGGCCGACAGGCTGAAGGCCTGCCCCACGGTGTAAACAGGGCACCTGGCTCGCCGTGGGACAGACGGTTTCGCGTGTCCGCCGGTTCTTTCACAGCCCCTTACAGTAGCGGCTCGGAAGGAGGTCCGGCCTGGGCCGGTTTGAAAACCGGCCGGCAGGCCTGGAGGCCTGCCCTACTGGAACCCCAGGAGGCGTGTCGCCTATGAAGCCTTCTTCTGCTCCGGGCGCGGGCGGGGCTTGGGGAGCGGCTTGCGCGGCAGCATGTCGGGCCGCGTGGCGGCGTGGTACACAAAGCTGGCGATGATGGCGGAGGACTGCATCAGGTCGCCGCGCTGAAGCCGGTCGTAGGTGTCCATGTTGGTGTGGTGCGTGCGCGTGCTGTACTCGACCGGATCCTGAATGAACTGGAAACCCGGCAGGCCGACTTCGTCAAACGAGATGTGGTCGGTGCCCGAGGTGTTGCGGATAGTCACCGTGCTGGCGCCCAGGTCCTTGAAGGGATCCAGCCAGGCGGCGAAGATCGGGCGCACCATGTCGTTGCCCTGCGCATATATGCCGCGGATCTTCCCCGTGCCGTTGTCGTAGTTGAAGTAGGCAGCGAGCCTGGCGTGCCCGGCGGTGAGCTTCATGGTGTCGCGGTCCGCGAAGTGCTCCTTCACGTATCCGCGTGAGCCCAGGAAACCGAGCTCCTCGCCGTCCCACAGGCCCAGCCGCACGGTGCGGTCCATGCGTAGGTTCAGGGCTTTCAGAATACGGAGGGCCTCCATCATGACGGCGCTGCCCGCGGCGTTGTCCGTGGCGCCGGTGGCCGCGTAGTGCGAATCCAGGTGCGCGCCGATCATCACCACTTCGTCCTTCTTGCGGCCGCCCGGCAGGCTGGCGATGACGTTGAAGCCGTCCACGTTTTCGTGGAACTGCGCCTGGAGGTCGATCTCCAGCTTCACCGGGATCTTCTTTTCCACCAGCCGGGCGATGCGATTGTAGTGCTCCGCGGCCAGGATGATGGTAGGCGGCGGCAGCACATCCTTCTCCTCCCGCAGCGGGCCGAGGTTGGTGAAGATGGTGCCGTAGTTGCCGCGGGAGCCGACCATCACCATCGCCAGCACGCCCTCGTCCTTGAGGAACTGGCTGAGCTTGCCGCGCGACTGGCGGAATTCATCCGGCGAGCGGAACTGGGGACCGGGCTGGCCGGGCCGCTGCGGCCCCATCCGGGCGAAGGGAAACCTGGCGGCTCCGGGATCGGGGGCCTTGGCCAGTTCGTCCAGTTCGGCGTCCGTGTAACGACGGCTTTCGGGCGTGGTGGGGGGCGTCAGCTCGCGCGCCGCTTCCATGAACACGATCTTGTCCTTGAGCTGGCCCTTGAACTTGGCCGCCTCTTCCATGGTGCGGATCTGGGCCAGCATCACCTCGCCGCTCACCGGACCCTCGGTGCCTGGCGCCCAGGACTGCGGAATGCCCAACAGCGTGGTCTGCTGCGGCTCCATCATGTGCACGCTGAAGCGGCTGGAGGACCAGCTACGCCCCAGAGTGCCCCACTTCTCCAGTTTGGCGTCTTCGATGCCCCAGCCCTTGATCGTCTTGACGATCCACTCAGCCGCGGCGCGGTAGCTGGGCGAGCCGGCCAGCAGCGGACCGTGCACGTCGGTCAGGTAGAAGGCATGATCCATCACCTGGGAATTCTGGAGGGCCTCTGCCTTAATGCGATGTATGACCTCCAGGTCCACCCGTTCCTGCGCCCAGACCAGCAGGGGCAGCAATATGGCGAAAGCAAGCAGCAGTGTCTTCTTCATGAGCGGTTCCACCGAGCATATCAGATTCCCCCCGCCCCGGTTCTCCGCCGGCGGCGTGCACTCCCCGCGACAGGCCTGGAGGCCTATCCTGCTGCGGGCGCCCCGGTTCTCCGCCGGCGGGGTGCACTCCCCGCGACAGGCCTGGAGGCCTATCCTACCGCGGGGCGCCCCGGTTCTCCGCCGGCGGCGTGCTACATTCGAGATGCAGCCATGTGTAGGGCTTTGTGCGTTCTGCTTCTCGGGGCGTCGCTGGCCGCGGCCCAGCGCCTTGACCAATGGCGGATCATCGGCCCGGGCGGCGGCGGGGCGCAGTACTACCCCACCATCAGCCCGCATGATCCCGCGCGCGTGCTGGTGGCCTGCGACATGACCGGCTCGTACGTTACGCACGACGGCGGTGATTCCTGGCGCATGTTCAATCTGCGCGGTACCACGCGCTTCTTCGCCTTCGACCCGGTCAACCCGGAAGTGATGTACGCCCGCGGCATCGGGGTGTGGCGCAGTGCCGACGCCGGCCGGACCTGGGCGCTGGTTCATCCGGAGCCTTCCACTGTGACCGGCGTCCGGCTGGTCAGCGATCACGCCAGCGAGACTATCCTCCACACTGGCGCGCCGCAGGGCACGGTGCTCGCTCTGGAGGTGGATCCCGCGGATTCCCGCACGCTTTACGCTGCGTTCCAGGAGGGGGCGCGCACCGGGTTGTACCTCTCGACCGACTGGGGCTCCGGCTGGCAGCGGTTGGCGGAGCTGCCTGGCGGCGCGCGGCAGATCCTGGCGGATCCCCGCTCGGCGCGCGAGGAGCGCACGCTGTATGTGATCGGCAACGCCGCGGTGGCGGTGCGCGAGGGCGGCCACTGGCGGCAGGGCATCGCGCCGCAGGGCGTGGCCAGCTTCACCAGCGTCTCGGCCGGCTTCCCCGAGGAAGGCCCGCTGGTGGTGTACGGCATGACCGGGTCCGCCGCCTATCTCTCCGAGGACGGCGGGGCGTTCTGGCAGAGGCTCTCGTTGCCGTCCTCGTCGATGCGGTTGCAGGCGGTGGCCACCAGCCTGCACCATCCCGCGGTGGCCTATCTTTCCTTCGGCAACCTGCGCCTGGACGACGGCACGTACTTCGGCGTGGCCAAGACCACGGACCGCGGGCACACCTGGGAGCTGGTGTGGAAGGAGGCCGCCAAGAGCGCGCCCAACGTCCATGACGCCTGGCTCAGCGACGCCTTCGGTCCCGGCTGGGGTGGAGCGCCGTTCAGCCTGGGCGTCGCGCCGCACCACCCGGACATCTGCTACGGCACGGACTACGGCCGCACCATGCGCACCACCGACGGCGGCAAGACCTGGCACGCTGCCTACTCCAGGCGCGTGCCCGAGGCCGGCTTCATCTCGAACGGCCTGGACGTCACCACTAACTACGGCGTTCACTTCGACCCGTTCGATTCGCAGCGCATCTT
>VFZS01000307.1 GCA_016871095.1 Acidobacteriota bacterium | reverse complement strand
CATCAGGGGCGGCATGCGGAAGACCGCCAAGGCCAGCGCCACCGCCACCACCAGCGAGTACACCGCGGCGCGCCAGGCGATGGTCCGGCGCACCGCCAGCAGGTAGAACAGCAGGCACACCGGCACGGCCGCCACGGCGGTCGAGAGCACGCTGTTGCCCAGCGGGTCGTAGTTCTGTAGCCAGGGCTGCCCCATCGGTAAAGGCGGATCTTACCATAGGTGGAGGGCGGCTTCGGTAGAATCAGCCTTGGAGCGCAATCGTGGCTGAGGACACACCCGCCGTCCGCGACAGGAGCAAGCAACTGGGGGCCTGGTTCCTGGGGCCCAAGGCCGAGAACGCCGCCCTGGAAGAGGAAATGATCCTGCACATCCTGCGGGACTACTTCCACTGGCGGCGCAACTACTACCCCTCCGACGAGATCATCATCAGCCAGAGCCTGCGGCGCGAGGCCCTGGACTGGACCGACGCGCTGTTCCAGCAGTTGAGCGAGATGCTGGCGCGCCTGCGGCGGCACTTCCCGTTCTACAGCCCGCGCTACATCGCGCACATGCTCTCCGACCAGACCATCCCTTCGGTGCTGGGCTACTTCGCGGGGATGCTCTACAACCCCAACAACGTGACGCCGGAGGCCGCGCCCGTCACCGTGGAGTGGGAGCTGGAGGTGGCCGCCGATATCCTGCGCATGCTGGGCTACCAGTGCCCGCCTCCGCAGGACGCACACCACCGTCAGACCAAGAAGGAGTTCGGCTGGGCGCACATCACCAGCGGCGGCACCATCGCCAACCTGGAAGCGCTGTGGGTGGCGCGCAACGTGCGCTATTTTCCCCTGGCCGTCAAGTACGCCTGTGCGAAGGAGAAGCTGGCTCTTACCGTCAAGCTGCCCGGCGACGAGACCTCGCGCGAGGTGCGCACCCTGGAAGATCACCAGTGCCTGGCCCTGAAGCCCAATTCCGCCATCTTCCTGCTGCCGCGCTTCATTGACGCCGTGCGCCAGCACTGGGATCTGCCGGATGCCGAGGCCGCGGCCCGCGCCTGGGAGATGCTGCGCGAGAGCGGCCTCAGCCTGGCCCACGGCGGGACGCTGCCCTCCTACCAGAAGGGGCCGCCCGTGCTGCTTGTCTCCGGCACCGCCCACTATAGCCTGATCAAGTCCGCCGACGTGCTGGGCATCGGGCGCGACAACGTCGTATTCGTGGATGTGGACCGCCAGTTCCGCCTGGACGCGCGGGACCTGGAGGACAAGGTAAAGGCCGCCCTCGCGCGCGGGCAGTGCCCGCTGGCGGTGGTCGCCATCGCGGGTACCACCGAGGAGGGGAGCGTGGACCCGGTGCACCGCATCGACGCCTTCCGCACGCGCCTGGAGGCGGAGGCCCGCGCCAGTTTCTGGCTGCACGTCGATGCCGCCTGGGCAGGATACGTTCGCTCCGTGTTCGTCGGCGGGAATCCGCCGGCCGACCTCACGGTCCGCATTCACGACGTCAACGAGTTCGCCTCGCGGCGCCTGGAGATCCGCCGCGGCCACTACCGCCGTGTGGTCGAGATGCGCTGGGGCAACAAGGAGGTGTGCAGCGCGTTTCTGGCCTTCCCGCGCGCCGAGTCCATCGCCGTGGATCCGCACAAAATGGGGTACATTCCGTACCCCTGCGGCGTGGCGGCCTTCCGCAATGACCGCATTCGCCATTTCCTCACCCAGGAAGCGCCCTACATTACGGTGACCACGGCGGCCGATGTCCAGACCCGGCAGTACAGCCCGCCGGTCAACGTGGGGCCTTTCATTCTGGAAGGCTCGAAACCCGGCGCGGCGGCGGCTTCCTGCTGGCTGTCGCACCGCATGATCCCGCCCCGCCGCGAGGGTTACGGGGAGATCGCGCGGGCCTCGCTGCTGGCCGCCCGCGAGCTGTACGAGCGCCTGGTGCACTGGGAGCAGTCCGCCAAGGCCAACCGCGAGCGGACCGCCTACCAGTTCGTGCCCGTAACCGCGCCGCCGCCGGACACCAACATAGTGTGCTTCGTGATCAAGGAGAAGGCCAGCCGGTCTCTGGCGCGGATGAACGCTCTGACCGAAGCGGTCTACCAGCGGCTGACCATCCAGGCTGAGTTGGGCGAGCGCGGCTACAGTTACCTGCAACCCTTCTTCATCTCGCGGACGCGCTTTCACCTGCCCAACTACTCGGCGCACGCGGTCGAGGATCTGCTGGCGCGCGCCGAGGTGGATCCAGAGGAGTACCGCCGCGAGGGCATCTTCGTGTTGCGCGCCACGGTCATGACGCCTTACATCACCCTGGCCGCCGAAACCGGCCACAAGCAGACCCTCCTGGCCGAGTTCATGGAGACCCTGGCCGCCCTGGCTCAAGAAGTGGTGGCTCAGCCATAAATATGGTAGGCTGATGGTATGCGCACCACGGTGGACATCCCTGACCCCACCTATAGGGAGCTGAAGGCCAGGGCCGCCCGCGAGGGATGCTCGGTCAAGGCGCTGGTCTTGCGCGGTGTCCAAAAGGAGCTCCGCCCCGCCGCCCGGCGCAAAGGCCGCGTGCAACTGCCCATGGTCCGTTCCAAGGAGCCGGGCTCGCTGTGCCTAACCAACCAGCAGATTTATGAGATCATCCCTTTTCCCTGATGTGAACGTGTGGCTGGCGCTCACGCACAGCCGGCACAGCCATCATGAGGCGGCCGCCATGTGGTTTCGGTCGCTGGGCGAGGATGCCTTGTTCTTTTGCCGCTTCACTCAGCTCGGCTTGCTCCGGCTGCTTACGAGTCATCAGGTCATGGGAGCGGAGGTGCTGACCCAGCGCACGGCCTGGCGCATCTACCGGCGATGGTACGAGGACGAGCGTGTCGAGTTTCATGGGGAACCGGAAGCCCCGGAGTTCGAGCGCGTTTTCGAATCCTACAGCAGCAGGGCCCATCCGTCTCCCAAGGTGTGGGCGGACGCGTACCTGGCGGCGTTTGCGCAGGCTGCGGACCTGACGCTGGTGACCTTCGATCGCGCATTCCAGGCCTATGCCGGCGCGCGCGTCCATACGCTGCGCGGCGGCGCCACGTAGGGCGGCCCCCCTGAGCGCGCGCCGGTTCTCTGGCGGGCAACCTAGCGAACCGCCAGGGTAATCCCTGCCGGGCTGCTGGCGTCCCCGATCGTCACCTTCACTGGAACTGCGGTTCCCGGCGTGATTCCGGCGGGAACCCGTGCGTTGATCTGGAGGAACCCGGCGACCAGGGTGGGTGCCGCGCCGGCGTACAGGATGTCGGCGGCCTGTCCGCCGATGGCCACTGACACGGGCAGCCGCGGCTTCGGCAATACACCGAGGGCGAGCCGGCCGTCCACGCCGGGAGGATCGGTCTGTCCCGCGCCCGTGCCAAAGAGCACGACGATGGAGCCGCGATCCGCCGGATTCGCCGCGGAGTTTACTGAGGAGTCCTGATTCAGAATCGCGCCCTGGCCGCGCCCGGTGGAGTCCATTGAGAAGACCGCCGGTGAGGACCGCGCGACAGGAACCGTGATCGTGTTCGAGGCGACTCCGGCGTACTCGACGGAGACCCGGGCCGCCGCGGCGTCATCCAGCCCATGCGGTACGATGGCCCCCACCTGGTCGAAGCGCGCGAACAGCACCGGCGCCTCCGTGCCGTTGAACCGGACCCGCACTCCCGCGAGTTGGGTACCATAGCGTCCATCACCGCCCGGTAGGGCCTGAGCGAGTTGGGCGGGACCCAGGCCGGCGCCGAAAACGCTCACGATTTCGGCTGGCGCGATCGGACCCTCGAGAAAGCTGGCGCCGTTGACGACGGAGTTCGAGGCGAGCCGGGGCGCCACATTCGCAAGCGAGAAGCTCACCATCGCATTTATCCCCAGGGGCGCGGCCGTCACCCCAAAACCTCCGAGGGAAGTGTTAGCGGTGCAGCCAGCCTGAGCACGTCCGTGGCGGTCCGTAAGCACGGCGACGCTGGCCTGCTGGTTCGCAAAAACGCAAGCCGGGCCGGATCGAGGAGCCGAGAAGTCAACCCGCACGTGGCCCGCTGGCGTACCGTCCGCGTTGAGCACCACGACGGCCAGGGGATCCGCATAAGGCATCCCGATCGGGGCCGTCTGCGGCGTCCCGCCGCCGATTTGCGCGCGGCTGTTCCGCGGCGCCAGCACCGCGCCGTAACGGACCGCGCGGATGCGACGATTCTCCCCATCGACAAAGAACAGATTGCCGTCGCCGTCGATGGCCACGCCGCCGCCGGCCGGGTCGCACCTGGCCGCCTCGGCGGCAGGTCCGCCGTCGCCGCCGAATCCGGGGGTTCCTGGCTGCCCAGCCAGAAGCTGCATGGATCCACCGGGCGTAACTCTGGCTATTCCATTGCTCACCGCGACGTAGAGGTTGTCCGCCGCGTCCAAGGCCATGTAGGCCGTGCCGGCCATGGAGCCCCTGAAGAAGGTCGAGATAATGCCGTCACGGTCCACCTTGCGAATTCCTCGCACGTCTTTGACGAAGATGTCGCCCTGTGAGCTAACGCCGACCGACACCGGCGTATTCAGACATGCCAGGGTCGCGGGTCCCCCGTCCCCGCAGTAGGATCCCTGGCCGAAGTTCTCGAATCCGTTGACCGGACCGCTGCCGGCTATGGTGGTGATGATGCCCGTCGTCGCGTCGACCCGGCGGATGCGATTGTTGTTGCTGTCTGCGATGAACACATTGCCGGTTCGATCGGCGGAGAGGTCATGGGGCTGGCACAGCTCCGCGGCCCGCGCCGGCCCGCCGTCGCCGCTGAACCCGCAGGCGTCGGTTTGCGGCGGGAGGCCGGCGAAGCCGCGCAGAATCCCCTGCGCATCAACCTGGACGACGTGCTCATACGTTGCGTAGTACAGATTACCCTGCGCGTCGAGATCGAATCCGAGTGACTGCCACTGCGTGTTGATGGCGGGACCTTCCCTCAAAGGCCCCGCGCCCGCAATCACCGAGAGCCGCCCGTCAAGGCCGATCTTACGCAGCCGGAGGCCGCTGAACAGCACCTCTCCGGTGGGCAACACCGCGAGATCGGGATACACATTGGGATGCTCAATCGGCGACGCCGCCACGGCCGGTCCGTCTTCCCCGTAGGCCGCAGGCCCTATGCCAGCGACCGTCTCCACGACTCCCTTGGCCCGATTCATCCGCAGCACGCGGCCCGAGCTGTTGTCAGACCAAACCAAGTTCCCCTGGGCGTCCAACGCCAGCCCCCACACGGCTCCGACCCCTAGCTCCGAGAGCGGGGTTCCGTCAAAGGTCGTCGGCTTCCCATCGGTTGCGCCAAACCGCTCCCGGAGCTGGCCGCCGCGGGTGACGTGGAGGATTTCACTACTCGCCTGGAAGTAGAGGTCGCCTCCTGGACCAACCATCACCGAGCGGATTCTGAGCAGGTTGGCCCCGAAGTTCCGGTTCGGACCGATGAACGTGTCGATGATGCCCGTGTTCAGATCGATCCGCCGGATGCGGTGGTTAGGCTCGTCGGAGATATAGAGGAACCCGTCGGGATCATAGGCCAGCGCACCGTCATCCGGTCCATAGGGGAAGTTGATCTGGGCTGAAAGCGCGCCGCCGCCGTCCCCGGAGAACCCGTGAATCCCCGTGCCGCAGATGGTGTCAATCCGTCCGTCCGGCGTTATCCTACGGATGCGCGCATTACCGCTGTCGATGAACCAGAGGGTCCCACGGCCGTCGCCGATTACCTGAGAAGGGAGATTGAGCTTCGCCTGGATCGCCACGCCTCCGTCTCCGGAGAATCCCCGCTCACCGGTTCCGGCGATCACCCTGGCGATGCCGGTCGCCGCTTCCACGCGCCAGATCCGGCTGGTGACGGTGTCGGCGGTATAGGCGTCGCCGTTGCTGTCCACGGCAATGCCCCGCGGGAAGCCGATGTGCGCTTCCAAGGCCGGTCCCCCGTCACCAACGGGGCGTCCCACCATGGGTGTGACACCCTTGCCGGCGATGGGCTCCAGGATTCCATCCGGACGAATGCGCACCAGCCGGTTCTGGTGGGCTTGCGGTAGAAGGAGCGAGCCGTCTGGCCCGTAGGCGATCTTGCCTCCCTCGACGCTCGCCTCGCGCGCCGGCCCGTAGTCGCCATAGTAGCGGCCTACTCCGGCGATAGTAGTGATGTAGCCGGGAGGCAGGTCTTTAAGCGGCGGGGGAATGTAAAGGACCCTGGAGATTGCGGTCCCGGCCGGGGTTGAAACCCGCAGGATGGCGTAGCCGTTATCGTGCTTCGGCGCAGCGAAGCGAATCTCGTCAGCGGCGGTCGAGGACGTGCTAACCGCGACGCCATCCAGCGTGACTCGCGCACTGGTGAAGTTCGATCCCCGGACCGATACTTCGGCTCCGCCGGCGATGGGGACTGAGGCGGGAGTGATGGAGTTGACCTGAGGCGCTTGCGCGCACAAGACCACCGCAAACAGGCACCCGGCCTGCGCCAGCCGCCGGGTCGTGTCGAGCGGGCCTGGAATCATCCGATCAGTTTAGTCCTCAGGAATTCCCGTCTGCCGTTCCCGGTACGCAGTCAGTATACCTCCGGGCTCCTTTCCTCGCCCCGCGGCTAACCATGCGGAATACCCCAGCGTGGGCATCTCGGCCTGGAGTGAGGCGCGCTACCCTGGTAGCGTATGCCTTCCACACGACGTTCTTTCCTGCAAGCCTCCACCACGGCCGGCCTGGCCGCGGCCGCCGAGCCGCCGGCGCGTTTCGCGGCCACCGACCAGATCCAAATCGCACTGCTGGGCGCCGGCGGAATGGGCCAGGGCGACGTCCGCTACGCGCTCACTGTTCCCGGCGTGAAGCTGGT
>VFZS01000306.1 GCA_016871095.1 Acidobacteriota bacterium | reverse complement strand
TACGTCCGCGAGCGCGGCTTGCGCCTCACCGTTCACGCCGGCGAAACGATGGGGCCGGAATCGGTGTGGGGCGCGGTGAAGTTGGGGGCGGAGCGGATCGGGCACGGGATTCGAGCGGCGGAGGATGCGGAGCTGCTGGCGCACCTGCGCGAGCAGGACGTCCCGCTGGAGATCTGCGTGACCAGCAACGTGGCCACCGGGGCGGTGGCCTCGCTGGCGGAACATCCGGTGCGCCGCATCTTCGAGGCAGGTGTGCCCATCGTGCTGGCGACCGATGATCCCGGCATGTTCGGCGCCACGCTCACGCGCGAATACGAGATCCTCGAGCGGGAGTTCGGCTTCTCGGAAGAGGAGTTGCGCGCGGTGGCCGCCAACAGCTTCCGCTACGCGTTCTCGGGGGTCGAGGGCTGAGTCCCGGACAGCGCGCGGACCCGGGTCTCGAGCTCCTCGATACGCCGGGCCAGATCCTCGATGGCCTGTCCCTCGGGGTCGGGGAGCTTCGAGTGCTCCAGCTCCTCGTCGCGCTCGACGCCCCCCATGCGCACCACTCGTCCGGGCACGCCCACCACGGTGGAGTGGTCGGGCACTGGGTGTATGACCACCGAGCCGGCGCCGATCTTGACGTGGTCGCCGATGCGTATGTTGCCCAGCACCTTGGCGCCGGCGCCGATGACCACGTGGTTGCCGATGGTGGGGTGGCGCTTGCCCTTCTCCTTGCCCGTGCCCCCCAGCGTCACGCCCTGATACAGCAGCACATCGTCGCCGATCTCGGCGGTCTCCCCGATCACCACGCCCATGCCGTGGTCGATGAAGAAGCGCCGGCCGATGCTGGCGCCGGGGTGGATCTCGATGCCGGTCAGGTGCCGTGAGAGCTGCGAGATCATGCGCGCCGGGCAGTTCAGGCCGGCCCGGTATAGCCGGTGCGCCAGCCGGTGCAGCAGGACGGCGTGGAAACCGGGGTAGCAGATGATCACCTCGAACGCGCTCTTGGCGGCGGGGTCCTCGCGGAAGATGGTGTTGATCTGCTCTCGGATAGCCCCGAACATGGTCCTGCTTCCCATTATGGGGGAAGCCGCGCCGCGGCGCACGCCGGTGCTATATTAGGGGAATGCCGGCCGGCTACCTGCCCATCTTCATCTTTGGCGTGCTCGCCCTGGCCTTTCCGGTGGTGGTGCTGACGGTGTTCAAGCTGGTGCGGCCGCACCGCCCGGAGCCGGTCAAGCAGGAAGCCTACGAATGCGGGATCCGCGCGGCGTCGGACTCGCGCGGCCGCTACACGGTGCGCTTCTACATAGTCGCCATCCTGTTCGTGATCTTCGACGTGGAAACGATCTTCCTGTACCCCTGGGCGGTGCAATACAAGCAGTTGGGGTGGTTCGGCGTGGCCGAGGTGGCGGTGTTCCTTGCCATCCTGATCGTGGGCTATGTCTGGGCGTACAAGAAGGGCGCGCTCGAGTGGGTCTGAGTTGACTGCCGGGCGTCTCTACTACCAGGACTCCTACCTCACCGAGTTCAGCGCGCGTGTGCTCGATCGCGGAGCCACAGGACAGCGCCTCTACCTGGATCGCACGGCCTTCTACCCCGCTTCCGGCGGGCAGCCGCACGATGTGGGCTGGATCGCCGGAGCGCCGGTCATCGAGGTGGTCGAGGAGGAGGAGCGGATCGCGCACCTGACGGCGGAACCGGTCGCGGACACCGAGGTAGCCTGCCGCATCGACTGGGGGCGGCGCTTCGACCACATGCAGCAGCACACCGGCCAGCACGTGCTTTCGGGCGTGCTGATGGAGCTGTGTGGCATACAGACCGTGGGTTTCCACCTGGGCGCGGCGGCCGCGACGATCGACCTGGCCACGGCTTCGCTGGAGCCGGCGCAACTCACCGCGGCCGAAGACCGGGCCAACGCGGTGGTCTTCGAGAACCGGGCCGTGACGGTCTCCCTCGAGGAGGCGGCTTCGTCCAGCCTGGACTTACGGAAGCCCGCCGAGCGGCAGGGGACGCTGCGCATCGTGGCCATCGAGGGGCTGGACCGCAGCGCCTGCGGCGGCACGCACCTGCGCGCCACCGGCGAGGTGGGCCCCATCGTGGTGCGCCGCATGGAGCGAGCCCACGGCGGCGTGCGCCTGGAGTTCCTGTGCGGCTGGCGGGCGTTGCGGAGGGCGCGGGCGGACTTCGAGACGCTGTCCCGCGCGGCTCGCGCTCTCTCGGCGTCCCTCGAGGAGCTCCCCGCGCTGGTCGAAGCCCAGAGCGCGAGCCTGCAAGCTGCGGAGAAGGCCCGGCGGAAGCTGGCCGCTGAGCTGGCTGGGTTTCGGGGAAGGGAACTGTACGCCGCCGCCGCGCCGGAGCCGAGCGGGCTGCGCCGCGTCGTCCAGAGGCTGCCCAAGGGGTCCATCGACGAGGAGCTGCGCGCCATGGCGCAGAGCTTCACGGCTCAGCCGGGAGCGGTCTTCGTGGCCGCGATCGAGGAGCCGCCAGCGGTGCTGCTGGCAGCCTCGAAGGACTCCGGGGTGAACGCCGGGGAGGCGCTCAAGGCGGTGCTGGCCCGCGTGGGCGGCCGCGGGGGCGGCAGCGTCCAGATCGCGCAGGGCAGCGCGCCATCCCGGGACGCCCTGGAGCAGATCCTCGACGAGCTGCGCCGGGCCTCCGCCTGACTTCTCTGGCCCTCGCCGGGTTGTAAGGAATTGCCGCATTGACAGGGTCGTCTTTTCGGTGTACAAGAAGATTGCAGAGGCAGATAATGGCCGCAGCATCGCCAGACTTCCCCCCTTGACCCCTTTGGTCTCTGACAAAGGGGTGGAGATCCTCGTCGTGTCAACCGCCGAGGCTGACTACACGTGTTTCAGCCACATCCTCAGTCACTCGCGCTGGGGCCTGCACCGGGTGGTGAACTGCCGGGAAGCGGTGGCTTTTCTGGAGCAGCATCCCCTCGGGGTTGTGGTCTGCGATGTCAGGCTTTCAGACGGGAATTGGAAAGACCTCCTGGGGCGCCTGGCCGCGCTGCCTTTCGTCCCGAACCTCATCGTCTCCTCGCGCCTGGCCGACGAACAACTATGGGCGGAGGTGCTGAACCTGGGGGGCTATGACGTCCTGATGACGCCATACGACACCAACGAGGTCTTCCGGGTGGGCAGCGCCGCCTGGCTGGACTGGAAGCGCCGCCTGGGAACCACCCCCACGCCTAACAGGCGAGCCCACGCCGCCGGCAATCCGGGCCGGCCCTTCGGGGGCCCGCTGGCCGCGGCCGGCGCCTGAACCCTGCCAGGGGGCAGGGTCCAGCCCCACGGGGAAAAGTGGGAGTATTCCCAGTAGAACCCCTTCTCTTCTGGCCGCACCACAACGCCACCCATCGCCCCCCCACCGTCGTCTGGTCCAGCCGATGGCCGGCAAACACGTGGCGCGCGATCGGCCAGCCGTTCATCGTCACCACTCCAATCAGCACCTGCCGGTTACGCGGCTTGCCATCCCGGCTATAGCTCATCTTCGACAGTTTGCCGGCAGGTTCCCCCGTAGCCCGTTGATTCGATTAGGGGCAGTGTCGGCCAGCGCAAAATCCTAGTGTCACGTAAGTCGGAGAAGAATGCACGATTGGCCATTGATTATGCAACATGGCCAGTGTATGATAGTGACACAGGAGCAATGGCTTGTTCGTCCGCACGCAGACCAACGGTTCCCGCACCTACCTGCTCATCGTAGACAACCAGTGGGTGGATGGTAAGGTCAAGCAGCGCGTCCTGTTCCGGCTCGGCCGCCTCGATCAACTTCTGGCCGACGGCCGACTCGATGCCCTGGTGCAGTCGCTGGGACGGTTCTCGGAGAAACTGGCGGTCCTCGGCGCGCGGAGTCGGGGCGAGAGTGTCACCGCCCGGAGTTCGCGGATCGGCCCCGCCCTCATCTTTCAACGGCTCTGGGAAGCCTGCTCGATCGACAAAGTTCTCAAGCATCTGCTGCGCGACCGCCGCTTCGAGTTCTCCGTGGAACGGGCCATCTTCCTCACCGTGTTGCATCGTCTGTTCACCCCGGGCAGCGCCCGGGCCGCCGAGAAGTGGAGAGGCGACTACACCATCCCCGGCGCCGGCGCCTTGGGCCTGCAGCATCTCTACCGCGCCATGGCTTGGCTGGGAGAAGCGCTGCCGCAAGATCAACCAAGTGACGCGACGCCTTTCGCTCCCCGGACCATCAAGGATCTCATGGAGGAGGAACTGTTCGCCCAACGCCGGGACCTGTTCTCCCAACTGGACCTGGTGTTTTTCGACACCACCTCGATCTACTTCGAAGGAGAGGGAGGCCAGACCCTCGGCCAGCGCGGCCACTCCAAGGATCATCGTCCCGACCTGAAGCAGATGGTGGTGGGGGTGGTGTTGGATCAGAACGGCAGCCCGGTGTGCAGCGAACTCTGGCCCGGCAACACCGCCGATGTGAAGAGCTTGGTGCCCGTGGTGGAGCGGCTGAAGACCCGGTTTCGGATCGGGACGGTTTGCGTGGTGGCCGATCGCGGAATGATCAGCGCCGCGACGGTGGCGGAAATCGAGAAGCGGGAGTGGCGTTACATCCTGGGCGTGCGCATGCGCAGTTCGAGGCAAGCCAAGGCCGTGGTGGGACGGGCCGGGCGCTATGCCGAAGTCCATCCCCAGAGCGAGAACCCCGACGATCCCTCTCCGCTGAAGGTGAAAGAAGTGTGGGTGGAGGAGCAGCGGCGATACGTGGTTTGTGTGAACGAGGATCAGGCCGCCAAGGACCGCTACGATCGCGAGGCGGTAGTGGCGGCTTTACGTGAGGCGCTGCGGCAAGGGGACAAGTCGCTGGTCGGCAACCGAGGGTATCGCAAGTTCCTGCGCAGCGGCGGCCAGCAGTTTGCAGTGGACGAGGACAAGGTGAGAGAGGAGGCGCGTTACGACGGCAAGTGGGTGTTAACCACCAACCCCGATCTGCCGGCCCGCGAGGTGGCGTTGAAGTACAAGCAACTGTGGATGGTCGAGGCCGTCTTCCGTTCGATGAAATCGCTGCTGGACACCCGGCCCATCTTCCACCAGTGCGATGAGACGATCCGCGGGCATGTGTTCTGTTCCTTCCTGGCGCTGGTGTTGCGCAAGGAACTGGAAGACCGGTTGGTCCGCAAGGGGTGGAAGTTGGAATGGGCCGACGTGATTCGCGATCTGGACAACCTGCTGGAGATGGAAGTCTCCCTCGCCGGCAAGAGCTACGTCTTTCGCAGTGAAGCCAAAGGAACCACGGGGAAGGTCTTCCAGGCCTGTGGTGTGGCGTTGCCGCCGGCGCTACGATCATGCTGACCTCAACTCTACCGTCGGGAGATCCACCCGCCTGGAGAGGCGTGTCACTAGGCGATTCTCAGAACTGCAACTCCCCAGAAATGAGATACTTCGGCCGAGCTGCTGTTGAAGATGAGCTTGACCTTGTGGCGCGAATGGACGCCTTGCTGAGCGCAGCCCAGCGTGAGGGCCGGCGCCCGGTGCGAATCAACCGGCTGGGGGACATCGACCAGCTCCACCTGTGTGCGGCTCCGCATAGACCTCGGCCCGCCACGGCCAGACCGCGGCGGCGGGAGGCGGTTCCGACAACCTTCCCGCCCCCCCCTTTGCCGGAGGGACGCCACATTCTGGCTATCCGCACGCGGGAGGATCTCCGGGCGGAGGGCCGTCAGATGGGCCACTGCGCGGCGCGCTACGCACGCTCGGTCGCCAGGGGCGCCCTCTTCTTCTACCGTATGCTCGAACCAGAGCGAGCCACGATCTGCCTGAGCAAACACGGCGACGGGTGGGATCTGGACGAGGTGCGCGGCCCCAACAACAGGCGTGTCCGTGCTTCCACGCGATCCCGGATCGTGGACTGGTTGTCGAGACACC
The DNA here is from genome assembly GCA_016871095.1 of Acidobacteriota bacterium. Classification (GTDB taxonomy): domain Bacteria; phylum Acidobacteriota; class Terriglobia; order Bryobacterales; family Bryobacteraceae; genus VFZS01. The sequence goes on along the minus strand of VFZS01000306.1, from coordinate 958 downwards.
GGATGCGGATGGAATTGGAGGTGGCTTGAAGGCCGCCGCGCTACCGGGCGTAGTTGCGGGGGGAGGCGGGGCTGGGGCCGGGAAGGGCGCCATCGTCCACTATGCAGGTCAGCGGCAGGCCCAGGCTCGCCAGGACAGTGGCGGTGGCGTGGCCGTCAGCCCGGGCGGTTGCCTGGCGCACCTGCGTGCTGTCGCAGATGGCGGTGGCTTGGCCGTCCGCGCGGCAGCCCTTGATGCGCTGGATGATCTTGGCAACTGCGGCCGTGGCCTGACCGTCCGCCTGGGCGAAGGAGCGGGCGTAGCCAACGCACCAAGCCCGCGCAGCGCCGTCTACCCGGCACGCCCCCGGCAGCGGTTCCAGCTCGACCTGTGCGCTGCACACGCCATCAGCCTGGCATTGGCCCACCACGTTCTTCGGCTGGATGGTGCCGAGAGCCCACGCGCGGGCGGCGCCGTCCGCCCGGCAGGTCGCCTGGATGGTCCCGAGTGATCCTATTTCCGCGGTTGAGCGCCAGCGCGCCTCTCCGACCAGACCCACATAGCCGACCACGTACCACTGCCCACGCAGGCGACCAATGGCCCCATGCAGGACGCCGTTGAGGGCCCCCAAGGACATCCTGGAGTAGCCCCCGACCGGCGCCTGAACCGCCTGGTCCATCACCCGGACGCGGAGCACCGCCACCTGCGCCCAGTCCACAACCACACGCTTGTGGGAGGCGGGCTGAAGATAGGTCTGGAACCGCAGTCGCGGCCCATGGAGCGCACCGTTCAGCGAGCCGGAGAGCTGGACTTTCGAGTACATCAGCTTGTCGCCAGCAGCAGCGTTCCGGGTAACGCCGAACCCGAGCCGGAACCATTGCCGGTCAGGGCCACCCAGTTATGCCCGTCGAAGGTGTAGGTGGCATCGGCGGCCACGCCTCCGCTGAGGATCACCGCATCCCAGAGCATCCCACGCAAC
>VFZS01000305.1 GCA_016871095.1 Acidobacteriota bacterium | reverse complement strand
ATCCCCAAAGGTACGGACGGCCGCGCCCTGCTGTGAGGCCCTAGGCGCGTTGCAGCATGAGGATGAACTCGTTCCTCATGGTGTTGGCCATCCCGGTGATCTGCCGGCTCAGTTTGCGGGCCAGGCCCAGCCCATGGCGATCGCCAAGCTGAGTGAGCACCTCGTCGATGCCGGGCACCTCTTCAGGGGGAACGTCAAGTATCTTGCTCAACTGATTGTTGTTCGTCCCCACCACGATGGTGCAGATGCGCCCGGTTCGTAGTACCCTGGCGCACTCCGCGATCACCTGATCCATGTCGGCGGTGTAAAGGTCGAATTTCTCCCGGAGGGTCCGGCCCCGCAAGCCGATCATGCGTTGCCGCAACTGCGACAGGTCCACCCCCATGAATCCGAGGTGGAACGAATCGTTCTCCAGGTAGTCAATGGCGAAGCTGTAAGGAGGCGAGAAGATGATGCCGTCAACGCTGGAATCGTCGAGGGGAAGAGAGCGGGCGTCGCCTTCCAGGGATTTCGCCTCGCCAAGCTCTGATTCGGTTCCCGCCAGTATCCGCTGGATCTTGTCAGCCACAAAGAGGTACCGCTCGAGAATGGCGTGAAACTGCTCGTAGGGAGGCCGGCGCGTGCTGCGCTCCGAATACCCCGCGCTGTCCAGGTAGGCCAGCAACAGGAAGCTGTGAACCAGCGGGGCCTCGCAGCCCGCGGGAAGGCCGCCCTTGGGAGGGCTGCGCCGGGCAGGATGCTCGCCCTGGGGATCGGCAGCAAACAGATCGCCAACGTAATCTTCGAAACGCGTCTTCGACCCCGGTTTCGGGTGGCCGGCCAGCCCCCTGAAGTACTCGAACACAGGCTCGGAGTGCTTCACTGCGGCGCGAACAGGGGCCAGCGGCACTCGCAGGGCGTCGATCTTGGCCTGCCCCATGAATCGGCAGAAGGGGCTGGCGTCCACGCCGACGGATCGTACGCCCATCAGGCAAGCCTCGATCAACACCGTCCCTGAACCCATCATGGGGTCGACCACCGTCTCTCCGGGCTTCAGCCCCATTACGTTGATCAACCCTTTGATCATCTGCGGGTGGAACTTCCCCCGATATGGGAACAGCCCGTGGGTGGCGTAGCCGGTCTTGAACTGCTTTGTCTGGAAGAACGACTTCAACCTCGACGATGAGTGCTGGGGCAGGCGAACCGGCTCACCACTACACATCAGGAAATGCCGCGTGAGGACTTCGCCCACGCGTGCAAAGTAGGCGCCGTTCCGGATGAGTTCCTCGTCATTCAAGATCTGGCTTTCATAGAACGCCAATTCCAGCTCGTAGAGCTCATTCAGCTCCGGAACCGGCTCCAGGTGAGGAGGAAACAGGCGAGCCTGAAGCGACTGGGACAGGATCTCACCCAGTCCCGCTGCTGAAGCGGCTACTGAAGTCGTGGCAGCCATCGGGAGTACGCTTCCAGTCTACCGAACCGCGCCGGGGCGAGGAGCGCCCTGCCCTCCGCTGGCCACAATCCGCCCGTAACAAGGAGTTCGGCCAGGGGGCCGAACGCGGGCGAGGCGCCCGCCCCACGGCCCCGCCCGGCTGCTACAGACGTACGTGCCGGAGTAGGCGCGGTGGCGCGGGCTGGTAGAATGGCAGGTGGAATCCCCGCGATGTGCCGTGTGTGTCTGGTGTCTGTGATCTGGCTGTGCTGGCTGGGGCTGGGCTGCTCCCGGAATCTCGGACGCGCGCCTTCCCAGGGAGAGGTCTACGTGGGGCCGGCCACCCTGCGGCTGAAGGAGGAACTGGGACCGCGGGCGGCGGAGGTGGCGGCGTTGAAGCACGGAGACCGTGTCGAGATCATCGCGCGCCGACGCCGGTTCGTCAAAGTGCGCACCCAGCAGGGCGCAGAAGGCTGGACCGACATCCAGCAACTGCTCACCGCCGGCGAAATCGAGGAGCTGACCCGGCTGGCCCGGCTCGCCGCCGAACAGCCCTCGCAGGGCCAGGCCACGGTGTTCGGGAGCCTGAACGTACACACCGCACCCAACCGCCAGGCGCCCAACATCTACCGCATCCGGGAAGGGGAACTGGTGGACGTGATCGACTACCAGGTGGCGCCGCGGGTCCCCTTCCAGGCGCGCGCCGCCCTGGTGGAGCCGCCCCAACCGGTGGGCCAGCAGCGGCGGCCGAAGGCCGAGGAACCGAAGGTCCCGCCTCCGGCCCCGCCCAAGCCGCCCGCCGACTGGAAGGAGCGGTCCGGCTGGGATCCGCCGCCAGCGGCGCCGCCCAAGCCCGTTCCGATGGACGACTGGACGCTGGTGCGCCTTCCCAACGGCCGGGTGGGCTGGTCTCTGGCCCGCATGCTGCGCATGAACATCCCCGACGAAGTGGCGCAGTACTCGGAAGGGCACAGCATCACCTCGTACTTCTCGCTGGGCCAGGTGGAGGACGGCGGGCAGATCAAGCACCACTGGCTGTGGACCACCCTCAGCCGGGGTCTACAGCCCTACCATTTCGACAGCTTCCGGTATTTCCGCTGGAGCACCCGGAGCCACCGCTACGAGACCGCCTACATCGAGCGGCGCCTGAAGGGGTATCTCCCGGCGAGGGTCCATCCGGTCGAGGTGACCAGCGGAAAACGGACGCGGACCATGCCCGGGTTCTCGCTGATGGTCGAGGAGGCCGACGGCAGGCGCTACCGCCGCACCTACGTCTACGAGAGCTACGTGGTGCGGCTGATCAGCAAGACGCCGGTTACGGAGGCCGCGCCGGCTCAGTCTCCCAGCAGCCGACCGTAAGGCTGGAGGCGGGCGACGTTATCGCAGACGGCCTTGATGCCGGCCGTCAGCGGAATGGCCAGAATCAGCCCGGCGGCGCCCCACAGCGTGGCCCAGAACATCAGCGCCACCGTGGCCACCAGGGGATTCAGGTGGACCCGCAGGCCCACGATCTTGGGGTAGAGCAGGTTCATGGCCACCAGGTGGAAGACGGCCACGATCGAGCCGATGACCAGGTAGGACGCCACCGTCTTGTAAACGGCCAGGGCGGCCAGCAGCGGCGGGATCAGCGCCAGCGGCAGCCCCAGGTAGGGCACCAAGCTCACGAACCCGCTGAATGGGCCGACCAGCAAGGGGTACGGCAGGCTGAACAGCCAGAACACCGCCGTGGAAGCCAGCGCCAGCAGCACCCCCAGAACGAAGTTGCCCACCACGAACGCGCGCGCCAGGGTGGCGATGCCCCCCAGGCTGCGCGCCGCCACGAGACGGCCTTCATCGCTGAACAAGTGCAGGAAACCGGAGTAAATGTGCTCCCGCCAGCTCAACATGAAGTACACCAGAAAGGGCACGAAGGAGGCCAGCAGCAGCGCCTCGTAGACCTGCCCCACGTTGGCGTAGAGGAACTCGACCAGAGGCGAGCGGGGGGGCTGGATCCGGACCTCCTGCACCGGCGGCGGCGAGGGGGGCAGAGGGACGGGTGGATCCACGGCGCGCGCCCGGCGGGTGGGCGTCTTCTTGAGCGGGGGCGGAGGCTGCACCTGGGGCTGGGGCTGCGGCTCCCGCAACCGCTTGGGCACCAGCAAGTGATAGGCCGAGCGTTCGACGGACTCCAGCTTGCCCACCACCTCATCGGAGAGCGCGCCCAGCCGCTCGGCGTAGCGGGGCAGATCGGCCACCAACCCCACGGCCTGGCTGTAAACGGCCAACCCCACCAGGTACAGCAGGGTGAGGGCGACTGAGCAAACCACAAAACTGGCCAGCGCACGCGGCAGCCGGAACCGCATGAGCAAGGTGACGAACGGCTCCAGGATGAAGGCGATGATCACCGCCGAGGTCAGGGTGATCAGGAAGCCGCGCCCGAAGTACAGCAGGGCGATCGCTCCAGTCAGGGCCACCAGCGCAGCGGCCAGGCCTCTGGGCTTGAGAGTGCGCAGCGGTTCCAACACAACGGCCATCGCCAGACCCCTAACAACCTGTCAATGGCTACTCTAACACGCCTGACCGTATAATGAAACTCTCGATGACGGACGCGCGCGAGAGCGGGGCGGTGGGCCGGATACTGGCCCTGGACGTGGGCCGCCGGCGCATCGGCCTGGCGGTGAGCGACGAGCTGGGGATCACAGCGCAGGGCCTGGAGACTCTGGAACGCGCCAACCTGCGAGAGGACCTGGCCGCGCTGGCAGGAACAGCGGTGCGGTGGAACGTATCGCTGCTGCTGGTGGGACATCCGGTGCGGCTCAGCGGCGCGGAGGGCCGCCAGGGGGAGTGGGTGCGGCAGTTCGCCGACAAGCTGGCGGCGCACATGGGGCTGCCGGTTGAGCTTTGGGACGAGCGGCTGACCACGGTGGAGGCCGAGCGGGTGCTGCGTTCGAGCGGGATCAGCATCGCCAAGCGGGCCCGCGCCAAGGACCGGCTCGCGGCCGTGCTGCTCTTGCAGAGCTACCTGGACCACAGGAGTTACGTACGGTCATGAGGCTTCGGTATCTGGCCCTTGCCGCGGTGGCAGCGCTGGCGGCGGCAGCCTTGGCGCTCTGGTCGCTCACCTGGAGATACGCGGGCTTCCGCGCCGAGGTATTTGTGGACATACCCAAGGGCACCTCCACGCGCCGGGTGGGTCGGTTGCTGGCTGATGCCGGAGTGGTGCGCTACAACTGGCAGCTTCTGCTGGCCCGGGCCTTGCGTCCACGCGCCGGCATCCAGGCGGGCGAGTACCTGTTCCGGCGCCCGGCCAGCGTCTGGGAGGCGCTGGAGCGCCTGGCGCGAGGCGACGTCTTCTACTACCAGGTGACGGTCCCGGAGGGCAGTAACCTCTTCGACATCGCCGCCGCGCTGGAGCGGCAGCAGATCCTGCCGGCGGCGCAGTTCCTGGAAGCGGCGCGCGACCCCGTCCTCCTCCGCAACCTGGACCCGCGGGCCCCGACCCTGGAGGGCTACCTCTTCCCGGACACCTACCGGTTGAGCCGCCACACCACCGCCCGCCGGTTCTGCCAGCAGATGACGGAGCGCTTTCGCGAGGTTTGGCGCGAACTCCGGCCTGGAGAGGCGGACGTGCACGCCACCGTCACTGTGGCCTCGCTGGTGGAGAAGGAAGCCCGGCTGGAAGAGGAACGTCCGCTGGTAGCCTCGGTGTACGTGAACCGGCTCCGGCTGGGCATGCCGCTCCAGTGTGATCCGACCACCATTTACGCGGCCCTGCTGGAGGACCGCTACCGGGGCGCCATCTACCGCTCGGATCTGGACAACCAGCAGCGGTACAACACCTACCAGCACGCGGGGCTGCCACCGGGCCCCATCGCCAACCCGGGCCGGGCGGCGCTGGAGGCGGCGCTGCGCCCGGCGGAGACCGACTACCTGTACCTGGTGGCCCGTCCCGATGACAGCGGGGGGCACCATTTTTCCAAGGATCTGGAGGCGCACCAGCGCGCCGTGAGGAAATATCGCCGTGGCCACCAGCAAACCAAGCAAGCGCGCGCGACTAGAGCAGCACCTGAGCAGGCGCCCGCGCGAGCCCGTCGGTGAGAAGGACTGGGAGCAGCTCAAGGAACTGCTGACGCCCATCTCCGACGGCTACCTGCGACGCCTGCTGCGGTGCTCGGGCCTGCCCCTGGCGCCCCTGGTAGAGGGTGTCCGTCAGGATTCGTTTGAGGACCTGGAGCGCACTCTGCTGGCCCTGGAGGGGGAGCGCACCGCGGCCCTCCGGGCGGGAAACCCGGCGCGCGCCCAGGCCTGCCGGAGGGCGGTGATCGAGGCCAAGGATCACGCCCGCCTGGTGCTGCGCAGCCCCAAGACCGAGCCCGCCAAGGCCGCCTGGAAACAGGAGATGCTCCTCTGGATTCTGGTGTGGCTGGAGAACCCTGGTGTGTTCGGGGCCTGGCTGGGCTTGCGTAAACAAGCCCGCTCCGAAGGCCGGGCTTAGGCGCCGGCCGCTCCCGCCTCGCTCTGGCGCAGCAGGAAGTAGCTCTTGAGAGCCAGTTCCAGCGGGGGCATGGGATCCAGGCCGAGGCGCTCCATCTTGGCGTTGGAAAGCGCCGAGAACTTGGGCCGGCGGGCCGCGGTGCGGTACTCCCGCTCACTGGTGGGATGCAGCTCGGGGGCAAGACCCGCCGCTTCGAAGATCAGCCTTGCGAAGTTGAACCAGGAGATCGGCGTGCCACCGCCGATGTGGAAGACGCCGTGCTGCCGCCGCTCAACCAGGTCGATGGAGCGGGCCGCCAGCGCGGGAGCGTAAGTGGGGGAGGCGATGTGGTCCTCGACCACGCGGATGGGCTTCGGGGACGCCGCCAGCCGCAGCATCAGCTCGATGAAGTTGCCGCGCGCCGTATGCAGGCCTCCGGCACCGTACAGCCCGGAGGTGCGGATGATCAGGGGAGCCTCCAGGTAGGCCTGAGCGTAAAGCTCCCCGGCCAGTTTCGAGACGGCGTAGGCGCCCAGGGGATGCGGCCGGTCCTCCTCGGTGTAAGGCCTGCCGGCGGTGCCGTCAAAGACGTAGTCCGTGGAGTAGTGGACCAGCACAGCGTCCACCTGGCGGCAGGCCAGCGCGACATTTCGCACCGCCAGGGCGTTGCCCAGGAAGGCGGCGTCGGGTTCCTCCTCGGCCACGTCCACCTGGTTGTAGGCCGCGGCGTTGAAGACCACCGCCGGATCCAGCCCGGCCACACACTGCTCGACCAGGACCGCGTCGGTGATGTCCATTTCCGGCCGGTCGAAGCCTTCCACTACGAACCCCCGCCGGGCCAGCTCCCGCATCAGCTCGATGCCCAGCTGCCCCCGGTTGCCGAAGACCATAGCTTTCTTGGACATGAAATAAAAAGCATAGCGCGAAACCAGGGGATCGGGTATATAATCAACTTGAATCCCAGGGAGAGG
>VFZS01000304.1 GCA_016871095.1 Acidobacteriota bacterium | reverse complement strand
CTTCCCGGTAGCCTTCGTAGTTGAACAGGAAGAAGGTCCGGTTGCGGCCGTGGTACAGCTTGGGCAGCACCAGCGGTCCGTCCAACTGCACCCCGTACTGGTCCAGGTAGTGGCCGTCGCGGGGCGCCCCGCGAGCGTTGTTCTGGAACGAGTTGGCGTCCCAGCCGTTGCGCCGCGCGAACTCATACAGCGACCCGTGGAAGCGGTTGCCGCCGCTCTTGAGCACCACGTTGACCACGCCGCCGCCCGACTTGCCGTACTGCGCGTCGTAGGAGTTGGTCTGGATCTTGAACTCCAGCACCGAATCCACCGGGGGCACGTAGGCCAGGTTATTACCGCCCGCCTGGGCGTTGTTGGGCGCGCCGTCCAGAAGGAACTCATTGTTGCGATTGCCGCTGCCGTTGATGCTCCAGTCGGCCAGGGCGCCGTTGTCGAAGGGCCGCTGATAGGCCAGGCTCCCGTTGTAGTCCACACCCTCCACCAGCCCCGCGAGCATGAGGGGGTTGCGGGCGTTGAGCGGATACTCCTTGATCGACTGCTCGTCGATCAGCCCGCCGCGGTCCGCGTTGCTCTGCTCCAGCAGGGGCGCTTCGGCGGTGACCGTGACTTCCTGCGTCATGGCGCCCAACTCGAGCCGGAAATCGAGCGTGGCCACCTGGCCCACGCTGAGTTGTACGCCTTCCCGCACCGCCCTCTTGAACCCCGCCAGCTCCACCGTGACGGCGTAGGTCCCGGGCGGCAGAAAGGGCGCCGTGTAGTTCCCGCCGGAGTCGGTCTGGGCCGGGTACCGCGTATTAGTGCCCGTGTGGCGCACCACTACCGAGGCGCCCGCCACCGGAGCATCCGTCGGGTCTGCCACCCGACCGTTCAGAGTTGCGCGAAACTCCTGCGCCAGCGCCGCCGCGGCGATCGCGACCAATGCCAGCGCGCCCGTGCGCGCAGCCCTTCGAACGGTCGATCCGGCCGGGGTTTCCCTGGACATACCGTGGACAAGTGTACTCCACCCTCCGCGGCGGGGCAACCGCGCCCCGGCGTGCTACCGCTTCCGCCGCAGCCAGCCCCCGGGATTGAAGGTCATCACCATGGCCTCGCGGGCGAGATCCCGTTCGAAGAGCTTGCCGGCCGGCTCCGCCAGGAAGCGGTTCACCGCGGCGGTCGGTCCGGCGTACCCCGGGTAGGTGACGCTATCCATGTGGGTGTCCTCCGTCACCAGGTAACTGCCCGGGCTGACCAGCGGGGAATACAGCCGCAACTCGTTCAGCACGTGGTTCATAGTATGGTCGGAATCCAGGGTCACCAGCACCCGCTTGCCCTTCACCATCTCCGCGATGCGGCTGACGACCTGCGCATCGGTCGAGCTTCCGTGAAAAAACTGCACGTACCTGTTCCACAGTGGGTAGGCGCGCGCCGCCTGGGTCTGATCCTGGATATCCACCGTCAGGACGCGCGCGTGCTCCATCCCCAGGCCGTGCAGCGTATGCGCCCAGTATAATGCCGATCCGCCTTTCCAGGTGCCGGTCTCGATGATGAAGTCGGGACGCACTTCGTAGATGATCTGCTGCATCATCCACAGGTCCAGAGGGTTCTTGATGATCTCCACCCCCTGGAACCACAGGTGCTTCCAGACATCGAGCTCGTGGAACAGCTTCATCAGCTCGTTCTGCCGGGCCAGGTCGAGCTTGAGCTTCCGGTTGCGCAGGATTTCCTGGTAGCCTTCCCGCGCGCGGCGCGCCTGCTCCTGGCGGAATGTCTCGGTGTGCTCGTTGATCTTGAAGCCCGTCGATGCGGCCACCAGGCCGAGCTGCCGTCCCGATGGTCCGTCGGGCCGGGCGGACTTGTCCAGCGCAAACTCGACGGTGACCTTCCCGCTGCCCAGCGTTTCCCGGGGCACGCGCTTCAGGAAGGTGTACTGCCCGTTCTTGGTGTAAGTCTCTGAGCCGATCTCCTTCCCGTTCACCCGCGCGGACAAGGTGGCCAAGCCCCACTCTTTCATGTGGATTTCCGCCAGACCGAAGTTCAGCTCCAGGTAGACCTCTTCGCTGGTGACCAGCGGGGCGAGCGACACGGCAAACACCTGTTCGGTCCAGCGCCAGGGGCCTTCGGAGGGGTGGAAGCCTCTCACCAGGTGAGGCTGGATGTCCTTGCGGCCCAGCTCCAGCCAGGACACCGGCGCGGGTGCGGCGGGCGCCCGCTTCGCAAGTTGGGAGGGCTTCTGGCAGTAGCCGGCGGTGGCCAGCGCCAGGCACTGAAGGACAGTCGCACCGAAGCTATGCACGCGGTTTAGTCTCCTGGTAAAGCCCGGGTTCACTTCGCCGGGGGCAGACGGAACTGGACCTGGCGATTCTCATTCAGCTTCTCGGAAAGCTCCCGGTCCAACTGCGCCAGCGGCAGTTGCTCGTGCTTGCCGCGCGGCGTGACGTAGTGGAACGTCTCGCCTTCCACCCAGTAGGCCGCCGCTGAAAACACCGAGCGGTCGCGCGTGGCGATCAGGAAGCTGAACGGCGCCTCGGCGGGTTCGGCGGGCGTGCGCGCCGGAACGTCGTGGATGCGGAGGTTGGACTCCTCCGCGGCGGGGCGCGCCGCTTCCCCAGAGAAGTACTGGTGGATCACTACCTGCGGGGCGGGCTGCGCGGGCGGATAGTAGACCACCTGGGGCGCCGGCTCGTAGGCCGGGGGCTGGTAGTAGCCGCCCACGAAAACCGGGAAGCCCAGCGGCGCCATCGGCATCATCGCCCGGCGCGGGCCAAAGGGGCGGGAAGGCGCGCCGGTATAGGGCGGAAACCCGCTGATGGTGGCGCTCAGGCGCTGCGCGAACGTGGAGTCGGAGATCGAGAAGGGATGCTTAAGCGGCGGCGGGCTGCCCGTGCCCGGGAAGACCACGTTGCCGAAGCCGCTGGGCGACCCATAGGTGCGCCGCGGCTGCGCCCACAAACTGGCCGCCAAGCCAACCGTCAAGACACCGACCATCAGCCCTCGCATGATTACTCCCTCTTGCAGGTTAGCGCGCCGCGAAGTGGTCCGCAACCACCGGCCGGATGCGACGCACGACCAGGGGCCTGGGCTTACGTTCTCGTGGCGGCTGGGAGTACACTGTCTTAGTCAGGAGGCCGGCGTCCGGCTTTCGAATGCGGGAGGTAAGGAGCATGCGTGCTAGCCTGGTTCTCTGCGTCACGCTGCTGGGTGGGCTGCACCTGCTGGCGCAGTCGCCCCAAGCCAGCATTAGCGGGGTGGTAAGTGACCCGCAGGGGGCGGTGGTCCCCAACGTCGAGGTCACCGCGGCCGGAGTCGCCACCGGCGTCCGCACCACCACGCGCACCAACGAGGCCGGCTTCTATTCCCTGCGGCCCCTGCCCATCGGCGACTACACGGTGGCCGCCCACCTGGCGGGGTTCCGGCGGCACTTGCGCGACCGGATCAACCTGACCACCGGCCAGTCGCTCGAACTGAATATCACGCTGGAACTCGGCGCGGTGGCCGAGACGGTGACGGTCTCCGCCAGGGCCTCGCTGCTGGAAACGCGCAACTCCGATGCCAGCCAGCTCGTCGAATCACAGACCATCGAGGACCTGCCGCTGGGCGACCGGCGCGCCATGAACCTCATCGAGATCACCGGCGGCGCTGTGTTCGTGGACTACGACAGCGGCAGCAAGCCGAACTTCAGTCTGGCCGGCGGCCGCACCCAAAGCCAGGGGTTCTTTATCGACGGCGGCACGGGGCAGAACATGCGCATCGGCATCGGCCAGATCGACACCGATCCGCCGGTCGAGAGTCTTCAGGAAGTCCGGATCATGGCCAACGCTTTCTCGGCCGAGTACGGCGGCTCGGCCAGCGGCGTGGTGATCGCCAGCACCAAGTCCGGCACCAACCAGCTCCGGGGCAGCCTCTTCGAGTACCTGCGCAACCAGAAGCTCGATGCTCCGCACTTGTTCGCCCCCGTCGCGGACGGCGTCAAGCAGAAGCCTTCGCTGCGCTACAACGTCTTCGGTGGCACCCTCGGCGGGCCCCTCCGCCGCGACCGCACGTTCTACTTCTTCTCATATGAAGGTTCCCGCCGGCGTGACGGCGCCGTCCGCACCATGACCGTACCGAGCGAGCTTCAGAAGACCGGCGATTTCGCGCAGACCTACAACGCCCGCCGGTTCCTGGTCCAGATGTACGATCCGGCTACGAGCCGCAGCGAAGACGGGGCCGTGATCCGCGATCCCTTTCCAGGCAACCGCATCCCCGCCTCCCGCCTGGACCCCGTCGCTTTGAAGGTGCTGCCCTTCTACCCCTCGGCCAATCGTCCCGCGGACGACATCGCCGGAGCCAACAACTTCCGGGCCAACGACGTGACCGCGCTCACCCGGGACAACTACGTGATCAAGATCGACCACAGCCTGAACAGCTACAACAAGCTCACCGCCCGCTACCTGTACAACAGCGACAATGTGACCGGGGTCAGCGTGTTCCCCAACCGGGCGGCCGACACCGCGGCCGACAACCGCAGGCACCAGCAGTTCTGGTACGCCACCTGGACCCACATCTTCGGCCCGGCCGTCCTGCACGAGATCCGATTCACCTACGGCCGCCGGATCAACCATTCTTACTCCAGGGGCTTCGGAGGCGACTGGCCCAGCAAGCTCGGCTTCCGGGGCGTGCCTGACGATTCGTTTCCGCGCATCGCGGCCGCCGGATTCACCGCCCTGGGCGCCGGCACGCAGGAACGCCGGCAGTTCCCCATCCAGCAGTACCACATCATCAGTCACACTTCCTGGGTGCGCAGCCGGCATACTTTCAAGTTCGGCGCCGAAATCCGGCCTTCTTTGAACTACGAGATCTTCCGGCCCAGCATCTCCGGCAGTTTCACCTTCAGCCGGGGCTACTCCGGCCTGCCCGGCAACGCCAACACGGGCAGCGGCCTGGCCACTCTGTTGCTAGGCGTGCCGACCAGCTTCGAGCAGCGCGAAACCCCCTTGCTCGACCGCCGGAGCTGGTATCTGGGCGGCTTCTTCCAGGATGACTGGACCGCGCGCGACGGCCTGACGCTGAACCTCGGCCTGCGGTGGGAACTTGATACGCCCCTCCAGGACCTCAACCACCGCCTGAACGGCTTCGATCCGTACGCCATCAACCCGGTTTCGGGCACCCCCGGGGTGGTGAAATTCGCCGGTGTCGATGGATACCGCACTCAGATGTTTGACCCGGACTGGAACAACCTCGGGCCGCGTTTCGGTTTCGCTTGGCGGCCCTTCGGGCTCCGCCGAACCGTGTTGCGAGGCGGCTTCGGGATCTTCTACGCGCATCCCTTCGATCGGGCCGTGGCCAACGTCGCCACGCTGGGATTCGAGCGGTCCTCGGCGCTGGTGCTCCAGGACAACCACATCGGCATGCCCTACACCCTGGCCGGCGGCCTGCCCATCCGGCCGCTCCAGGAGGCGGTCCGCAACGACTCCTTTGGCGCCGTTCCCGTGGGGCAGGTGCCCAACCAGGCAGTGACCTTCTTCGAAATCAATCGCCGCACCGGGTACGCGCAGCAGTTCAACCTTCAGATCCAGCATGAGCTGCGCGGCTCGACCCTGGTCGAACTGGGCTACCTCGGCAACCTCTCGCGCAAGCTGGGCAGCGACAATCTGTCCATCAACCAGATTCCGCCCTGGATCGTAGGGCCGGGCCGCACCGGACGGCAGTACCGGCCCTTCCCCCAGTTCAGCAACGTGTCCATACTGGCGCCCAGCCTGGGCGTCTCCAGCTATCACGGCGGGGTCCTGAAGGTCCAGAAGCGGTTCTCCCGCGGATTCAATCTGCTCTCCACCTATACCTGGTCGAAGTTTCTGGACAATTGCAGCGGAGGCGGGGCGACCCTGGGTGACGAAGGCTCGACCTACTCGAACTTCTACGATCGCAAGATGGACTGGGGTCCCTCCGAGAACGATGTTCGCCACCGCTTCACCTTGGGCACCGTCTATCAGCTTCCCTTCGGCCGCCGGCGCGCGTACTTGCGACGACACCCGGCCCGCTACCTGGTGGGTGACTGGACGGTCAGCGGCGTAGCCACCATCCAGTCCGGCGCCCCCATCACCGTCCAGACGCAGACTAACTCCACCAACGCCAATTCGGCCGGCGCCCAGCGCGCTGATGTGCTGCGCGATCCCAACCTCCCGCCGGACCAGCGCACCGTCCAGCGCTGGTTCGACACTGCGGCGTTCGCCCAGCCCCCGCAGTATCAGTTCGGCAACCAGGGCATCGGCCTGGTGCGAGCCGACGGGCGGATCAACCTCAATTACTCGTTGATCCGCATGTTCCCGGTGGGCGAGCGGAAGCAGTTGCAGTTCCGCGGTGAGTTCATCAACCTGCCCAACCACCCCAATCTCGGCAACCCGGGCCACCAGTTCGAGGGCGCCGGTTTTGGCATTGTGAGCGGCGCGCGCCCCGCCCGGCAGATTCAGCTCGGCCTGCGGCTGACCTTTTGAGCGGCCCCCGCTCCGTACATCCGGGACCGGCCCGCCTGAGCCCCGCGCCTGCGCGGCCAAACCGGTTGCATTCCTCTCGGGATAGGACTAGCATTTGGATTTGGGAGGCCGTATGCCGATGAGGATGATTCTTGCTCTGGCGGTTCTGTTGTCGATCCTGATGGCTCCGTTGGCGTTTGCCCAAGCCCCGATGCCCCGCTGCACGTCCGTCGAACCGACTGCGGGCAAGGTGGGCGATGAAGTGACCGTGACGGGCGAGAACCTCGACAAAGCCAACGTGTCGGAGCTGCGGCTGGCCCCCGCCGAGGGCGGGAACGAGATCCGGGTGGTGATCGGCGAACAGACCGCCACCACCATCAAGTTCAAGGTCCCCGCCAGCGTCAAGC
>VFZS01000303.1 GCA_016871095.1 Acidobacteriota bacterium | reverse complement strand
GCGCGCAGAGAAACTCAGCGAGTGTAGTACAGCGCGGCTGGACCAATTCGCCGTGGGCCTCTCCGTCCTGGCCTGCGACCAGGCCACCGCGCGCGAGTACGGGCAGATCAAAGCCCGCCTGCGGGCGAAGGGTAGGCCCCTCCCGGAGAACGACATCTGGATCGCGGCCATCGCCCGCCTCCACGGTCTGACCCTGGTAACCCGTGACCAGCACTTCCGGGAAGTCGAGGGTCTGGCCTGGGAAGCGTGGTAGCCGCCTGGCTTGACGGGCCTGCCAGGGGGTCCCTACAATGAAAGGGCAGATAAGGAGGCCCCCCTTGAGGTCAATCGGCATATGGGAGCTCGTCATTATCCTGGCCGTCGCTGTGCTCCTGTTCGGCGGGAAGAAGATCCCGGAAGTGGCGAAAGGGATTGGTGAAGGCATTCGCAACTTCAAGACCGCCTTGAAGGGCGACCAGCAGAAGACCGAAGAGAAGAAGCAGGCGTAGGCTTCCTGGCCCGCCCGCACGCTGGGCGGTGTGCAACTCGGTTTCCCGAAAAGAAAAAGCCCCGCGCCCAGGGCGCGGGGCTTTCAGTTTCTGCCGCGGGTTACTTCTTCTTGGGCGGCACGATGGCGTCCTTGACCACCTTGGCCACCCGGAACTTCACGACCTTCTTGGCCGGTATCTTGATGGGCGCGCCTGTGGCGGGATTGCGCCCCATGCGGGCCTTGCGCTCCACCCGGACCAGTCTGCCGACGCCCGGGATCACGAACATGCCGGTCTTCTTGGTTTCCTTGACGGCGATGGCAGCCAGGGTCTCGATGCACTGCTTCGCCAGTTTGTTGTTGACGCCGCAGGCGGCAGCGAGCTCCCGAACCAGTTGCGTTTGCGTCATGCGTTTGGCCTCAGCCATAGCTTGTTACCAATCCTCCCAAGTTGAACGTGAACCGCCCTGCAACAGGGCTACAACGCCCGGATTACGGGTACAGGGATGCCCCGCGCAACCCGGACAAATCAGTTTAACCGTCCATATTATGCGAGATCGCGCGCCGGAAGTAAAGAGGAAATGTGCGCGGAAGCCCGATTTCCCGGCCTTCCGGCCACATCCGGCCCGTCCGGACCGGCTCAGGCCCGCGCCGCCGCCGCCTTCGGGGATGGAGACGCGGCGGCTTCAGGAGGCCGCGCTTCGCCCGGCAGGCCGAGCAGTTTGCGCAGCTCCGCTTCCAGACGCCCGGCCACCTCGGGGTGTTCCCCGAGGAACTGACGGGCGTTTTCCCGGCCCTGCCCCAGGCGCTCCCCCCGGAAGCTGAACCAGGTTCCGCTCTTCTCCACCAAACCCTGGGCCACCCCCAGGTCCAACAAATCGGCCTCCCGCGAGATCCCTTCCCCGTAGATCACGTCGAACTCCGCCTCCCGGAAGGGCGCCGCCACCTTGTTCTTCACCACCCGGGCCTTGGTGCGGTTGCCCACCAGAACGTCCCCTTCCTTGATGCCGCTCACCCGCCGCACCTCCAGCCTCACCGAGGCGTAGAACTTCAGGGCGCGCCCCCCGGTGGTGGTCTCCGGGTTACCGAACATCACCCCGATCTTCTCGCGGATCTGGTTGATGAAGATCAGGCAGGTCTGAGTGCGCGACACCGCTCCGGCCAGCTTCCTGAGCGCCTGCGACATCAGCCGGGCGTGCAGCCCGACGAAGCTGTCGCCCATCTCCCCTTCCAACTCAGCCTTGGGCACCAGGGCGGCCACCGAGTCCACCACGATGGCGTCAACGGCCCCAGAGCTCACCAGGGCGGAGGTGATCTCCAGAGCCTGCTCGCCGTAATCCGGCTGGGCCACCAGCAGGTTGTCGGTGTCCACGCCCAGGCGGCGTGCGTAGGCGGGATCCAGGGCGTGTTCCGCGTCGATGAAGGCGGCCGTACCCCCGGCTCTCTGGGCCTGCGCGACCACCTGGAGCGCGATGGTCGTCTTGCCCGAGGCCTCCGGTCCGAACACCTCCACCACCCGGCCCCGGGGGAACCCGCCCACTCCCAGGGCGGCATCCAGCGAGATGGCGCCGGTGGGAATCACCGCCACCGGCAGGACCGCCCTCGATCCGAGCCTCAGTATCGCCCCCCGGCCAAACTGCTTCTCCAGGTGGCTGACGGTCGCATCAATGGCGCGCAGGCGCTGGTTTTCTTCCATGAGACACTCCTGGGGTACGTATACTTGGTGCCCCCAGCAACGGGAGTTTCTCAGGGAAAGTTGCTACCGCCCGCGTGGCGCCGGAGCCGGCGACGGTTTGGGAGAGGCCTCGGCGGGGGCAGCGGCGCCGCCGGCCGCCTTTGTTTTCGCAACCAGGCCCAGGGCGCCCCGCAGTTCCGCTTCCAGCTTTTCGGCGATGTCGGCGTTGTCCCTGAGGAACTGCCGGGCGTTCTCCCGGCCCTGCCCGACGCGCTCCCCCTTGTAGCTGAACCAGGAGCCGCTTTTCTCAATCAAGTTGTGCTGCACGCCCAGGTCGATCAGGTCGCCCTCGCGTGAGATGCCCTGGCCGTAAAGGATGTCGAACTCCGCCTCCCGGAACGGCGCCGCCACCTTGTTCTTGACGATCTTCACCCGGGTCCGGTTGCCCGTGACCACGTCGCCTTCCTTGATGGCCGCGATGCGGCGGATGTCGGCGCGCACCGTGGCGTAGAACTTCAGCGCCCGGCCCCCGCTGGTGGTCTCGGGGTTGCCGAACATGACCCCGATCTTCTCGCGGATCTGGTTGATGAAGATCAGGCAGGTGTTCGACTTGGAAACGATGCCCGCCAGCTTGCGCAGGGCTTGCGACATCAGGCGCGCCTGTATCCCCACAAAGGCTTCGCCCATCTCGCCGTCCAGCTCGGCCTTGGGCACCAGCGCCGCCACCGAGTCAATGACCAGCACATCGACGGCGCCCGAGGAGATCAGCGCGCTGGTTATCTCCAGGGCCTGCTCGGCGTAGTCCGGCTGCGACACCAGCAGGTTGTCCACGTCCACGCCGAGTTGCCGGGCATAGGTGGGGTCCAGGGCGTGCTCGACGTCGATGAAGGCCGCCATACCACCGGCCTTCTGGGCGTTGGCCACCACATGCAGGGCCACCGTGGTCTTGCCGGAGCTTTCCGGGCCGAAGATCTCATTGACCCGCCCGCGCGGGAAGCCCCCCACCCCCAGGGCCCCGTCCAGCGACAGCGAGCCCGTGGGGATGACCGCCACCGGCACGATGGCCTCTTTGGACCCCAGCCGCAGAATGGACCCCTTGCCGAACTGCTTCTCGATCTGGCTCAGCGTCAGCCCCAGCGCCCGCGCGCGGTCGTTCTCCGCCATGGATGGAAACCTCCGGTGTCAGTTGATTATAGCGGACCGCAAAACGCCGGGCGAACCCTACCAGACCGCCCGGCGGTAGTGCTGGTGGATCCGCTCGTCCTTGGTGATGAGCGGCGCGCCGTTGGCCTTGGCGTGGGCCACAATCAGCCGGTCGAAGGGGTCCCGGCTCCAGCCTTCCTTGAGGGCGTACTGAACCACCGTCGAGAAGGGCAGATCGCATACGCTCAAGCCCAGTGCCTCGGCCAGAACCTCGACTACCCGGGAGGCGTTCACGCGCAGCCTGCCGATCTCGTGCAGCAACTCGATCTCCAGCACGGCGGCGGGTGATACGAGCACCTCATCCGTCTCGATTGACCGCTGGACCGCCCGGCTCATTCTGCCGATCTCTCCCTCGTAGAGCCGCACCAGCACGTGCGTGTCCAGGTAGGTCACTTCAGCTCGCTCCACTCCTTCGACCAGTCCATCCCGATGATCTCATCCGGATCGCCGTCGTATACTTTCCGCTTGATGAGCCGGCTCAGCTTGGAGGCCTTCTTTTGCGGCACCAGCTTGACGACAGAGCCTTTGCGGATCACCTCGACCGGCTTGCCGGTCTCGATGACCTCATCGAGGATCTGGTAGACGTTCTGCCGGAGCGCGGTGGCGGTGATGGCCATGGGACTACCTCCATCTCCAGGGTAGCACACGTACGTACGTATTCGCCAGCACGTACGTACGCCCTCCCTACATCCGCGGCGCGTAGTAGCCTTTGCGGGCCCGCACCACCAGGTCCTTGCGGTTCTTCACCCGCACGTCCACGGTCTGGTAGCGCCCGTCGGTGCGCAGCGGCTCGGGGCGGTAGAAGATGTTGTACTGGTGCCGCAGCTCGTTGGCGATGTTCTCGAAGGACTGGCCCAGGTCCTCCACCTTGAAGGGGAACAGCGACAGCCCGCCCGTCTCCGAGGCCAGGTACTTCAGCACCTTGTCCCCGTCGGTCTCCGTGCGCGTGATGTTGGTGGAGATGGTGTAGATCACCACGTCGTTCTTCTGGGCCATCTCCAGGGCCTGGTCGCGGCTGTAGCGGCTCTGGTTGTCGTCGCCATCGCTGATGATGATCATGGCCCGCCGGAACTTGTGACGGGGCTGTTCCTGTCCCAGCTTGTCGCGGCACGCGAAGAAGACGGCGTCGTACAGCGACGTGCCCCCGCCGGGCCGCAGGTCGCGGATCAGCTTGGCCAGATGGTCGTGATTGTCAGCCAGATCGGACACCACCTCGGCCGTGGTGTCGAAGCTCACCACCGCCGCCTTGTCCTGCCGCGGGCGCAGCACGCTGTTGATGAACTCGACGGCCGCCTCCTGGATGAACCGGAAGCGGTCGCGGATGCTGTTCGAGGTGTCCACCAGAATGGCCATCCGCAGCGGCAGGTCCGACTCCGCGGTGAACTCCAGGATGCCCTGCGGCTTGCGGTTCTCCAGGACCTCGAAATCGGGCCGCCCAAGGTTGGTCACGAAGCGGCCCTTCCGGTCGGTGACCGTGAACAGCAGGTTCACGCGGGTCACCTCCAGGGTGATCCGCGTCTTGATGTCTTCCTCTACCTGCGGCTCGGCCGGCTTCTGCGCGTTGCGTTGCTGCCCGAGCGCCGCCACGGCCAGGGTGAGGACGCCGACTGCCAGTGCCCGCATGGAAATCACACTCCGCTTTGATTATAGAAGGCCCTGGAGCCAGTCCTCAAGCTCCGCCGGCAGCGGGGACACCACCGTCACCGGATCCCCCGTCGAGGGTTGCGCGAAGCCAATGCGGTGGGCATGGAGGAAGAAGCGCTCCAGCGGAGGGCGGCCCGCCACCCGCGCCGGGGCCCCGTATAGCCGGTCTCCCGCCACGGGATGCCCCAGGCTGGAGAAGTGCGCGCGAATCTGGTGCGTCCGGCCGGTGCGTATGCGAACCTCCAGCAGCGTGAAGTGCTCCCACCGGCGCAGCACCCGGTATTCGGTCAGGGCGGAACGGCCACGCGCCAGCCGGGCGGTCATCCGCACCCGGCGCACCCGGTCGCGGGTGATGGGCTTCTCGATGCGCCCCGCATCCGCCTTCACCCGGCCGTGCACCAGGGCCAGGTAGATCTTCTCCACCTGGCGCGCGGCGAACTGCCCGGCCAGGCGGCGGTGGGCGGAGTCGTGGCGCGCCACCAGCAGCACCCCGCTGGTGTGGCGGTCCAGGCGGTGGACGATGCCCGGCCGCGCCTCCCCGCCTGCCCCGGAGAGCGCGCCGAACCGGTGCAGCAGCGCGTTCACCAGCGTGCCCGTGCGGCAGCCCGCTCCGGCGTGCACCACCATGCCCGCGGGCTTGTCCACCGCCACCACGTCCGCGTCCTCGTACAGCACGCGCACCGGCAGGTCCTCGGGGATGGCCTTCAGCGGCGGCGGCTCAGCCGGCTCGACCTCGACGGCTTCCCCACCCCGCAGCCGGTACGAGGGCCGCTCCGCGGCGCCCTCCACCCGCACCCGGCCCGCCTTCACCCACTGCTGTAGGCGTGACCGGCTGTACTCTGGCAGCCGCTCCTGAAGGAACACATCCAGCCGTTTGCCCGTATCCTCGCTGTTGGCCTCAAGCAGCAAATCAGTTACCCCTTCGATTGTAGCCGCTGCCCTGGCCGTGGCGCGATCCGCGCGTTCGAGTGTGCAACGCAGGCGTGAGGATCGCATATCATGTTGAATGATGGGCGTGGATGAAGGGCTGATCCGGGAGATTGTTCGCCGGGTGCGGAGTGTCTCGGAACCCGAACGCATCATCCTCTTTGGATCCGCGGCCACGGGCCGGATGAGCCCGGACAGCGACATCGACCTGCTGGTGGTGGAACGCTCGTCACGCGACACACGGGCGGAGCGGGTCCGCATCGGCGAGTCCTTGCGAGGGCTTGGCTTCCCCTTCGACGTCTTCGTGATCGCCACGGAGCGCTTCGAAGAATCCAAGAACCTGTTCGGCGGTATCGCCTATCCCGCCCACAAGTACGGCCAGGTGATCTATGAAGCCGCCTGAGCAAGTGTTGCGCGAGCTCGTGCGGCAGTGGATCGACAAGGCCGAGTTGGACTACCACGCAGCTACGCACTTGATGGAAGCGAGCGACAGGTTACGGCAGATCGTCGTCTTCCATTGCCAGCAGGCGGCCGAGAAGTACTTGAAGGCGCTCTTGGTGCGCCACCAGGTGCACTTCCCCAAGACCCACAGTATCCGTGAACTGCTGGACCTGACTTCCAGCGTGGCGCCCGCGGCGGCCCGCTCGCTGGCTGGCTGCGTGGTGCTTACTCCGTATGGAGTGGATGTCCGATACCCGGGCGACCTCCCCGATCTGTTGCCTGGGCAGGACACAGAAGCTCTGGAGTTGGCCCGCCTGGCCAGGGAGACCGTTCTCGGGGAGCTGAAGACCTTCTTGGCTGGAGACTGACCCCCTGCTGGGGTAGTCTATTGATCGAGGAGCAAATCTGATGAGGAAGATTGTTGTCCGCCTGCTGGCGCTCGTGGGGGGCCTGACCCTGCTGTTTCTGCTGGCGGTGATTACAGTGGCCCTAGTG
>VFZS01000302.1 GCA_016871095.1 Acidobacteriota bacterium | reverse complement strand
GCTACTACTACGGCGAGCCGGTCACCCACGGAAAGGTCAGCTACAGTTTGCACCGTTCCCGCTACTGGCTGCCCTACGATCTGGAGGAGCAGGAAGAAGGTGAAGAGGAGGGCGGGGAAGAGCACTATGGCCCGGGCGGCGAGCAGCTCGCCGAGGGTTCCGGAGACCTCGACGCGCAAGGCCGTTTGAGCATCCAGCTCCCGACCGAGACATGGCGCTACGATGCGCGCCATCGCCTTACCGCGCGCGTGACCGACGCCGCCAATCGCGAGGTGCAGAGCGCGGTGTTCGTCCTGGCCACTATCGGTCACTACTTCCTGAACGTCACTGCGGACCGCTATGTCTATGCGCCGGGAGACACCGCGCGGCTGACCGTGGAAACACGCGACTACGAAGGCCAGCCGGTCGCGGGCGTGAGTTTCCGGATCGAGTTGCAGGAACGGCGCTGGTCGCAGCCCCCTGGGCCGGTGGTGACCGCCGTGGAGGGCCGAACCGACGATGCCGGCAAGGCCACCACCGAAGTGCGACTGCCGGCTGGCGGATCCTTCGTGGCGCGGGCGATCTCGCGGACCCCGGAGGGCCGCGATCTCGAGGACACCACGCATCTGTGGGTCGCCGCGGGGAACGCTGCCCAGGGCCTGCCGCGCGGTCGCGTCGAGATCGTGCCCGACAAGAAGTCCTACTCCCCAGGCGAGACGGCCAAGCTCCTGATCCTCACCGGGCAGCCGCGCGCGCACTTGTGGGTGACCCTGGAGGGCCGCCGTATCTACAGCTCCCAGACTCTGGTGGCAACCTCTCCGGCGGTCACCATCGAGGCGCCTATCCTGGCCGAGTACGCCCCGGGCTTTCAGGTGAGCGCCTCCTTCCTGGCCGGACACCAGCTCTACCAGGGCTACAAGCGGATTCGGGTTCCGCCCACCCAGCATCAGCTCCAGGTGGAGGTTTCGAGTTTGAAGACCGAGTTTCGCCCCGGCGAGAGCGGCGTGTACACGGTTGAGGCGCGTGATTACGCCGGACGGCCGGTGTCGGCGGAATTCAGCTTGGGTGTGGTGGATGAAGCCATCTACGGGGTTCGGCCGGAAAGCGCCGCCGACATCCTGAAGTTCTTCTGGGGGCAGACGCACAGCCGCGTCAGCACGGACACTTCACTCAGCTACTACTTCCACGGGCAGGCAGGCCGGCGCCGCATGCCGCTGGCATGGGTGCGCCCGGCGGGCGCGCTGGCCCAGATGAAGCCCGAGAAGCTGGTCCAGCCCGAGATCCGCAAGGCATTTCCGGACACCATACACTGGGTTGCCGACTTGCGCACGGACGCCAGCGGCCGGGCGCAGGCCCGGGTCGCTTTCCCCGATGCGCTCACCACTTGGCGCGCCACCGCCCGCGGCGTTACCGCCGACACCAAGGTGGGCAGCGCGCTGAATCGCGTCCTGGTGCGCAAGAACCTGATCCTGCGGCTGGCCGTGCCGCGTTTCTTCACCGAGGGCGACGAAGTGACCGTATCGGCCATCGTGCACAACTACCTGGCGGGAACCAAGCAAGTGCGAGTTTCGCTCGAGGCGCAGGGCCTGGCACTGCTCGAGGGCCGGACCACCGAGGTGAGCGTGGCCAGCCGCGGCCAGGCCCAGGTGGATTTCCGCGTGCGCGCCCTCTCGCCCGGCCAAGCCGTGTTGTTGGGCAAGGCGCTGACCGACGAGGAGTCCGACGCGGTGGAGATCCCCCTGCCCGTCCGGCCCTGCGGCGTGCGGCTCACCGAGGCCCGCGCCGGAGCGGTGTCCCAAGCGCGGGGACAGACGGAAGTGGAACTGAAGTTTCCGCCCGATGCGACGCGGCCTTCGCGCGCCCTGATTATCGAAGTAGCGCCCACGCTGGCCGGGGCCATCCTCGGCGCGCTCGAGCACCTCACCAGTTTTCCTTACGGCTGCACCGAGCAGACCATGTCCAGCTTCCTGCCCAACATCATCGTGGCGCAGGCGGTGCGCGAGCTGGGGTTGAGGTCCGCAGTGGACCCCGCGGCGCTGGCGCGCAAGATCCGTGAGGGACTGGAGCGGCTGTACGAGTTCCAGCACGAGGACGGCGGCTGGGGCTGGTGGCAGACCGACGAGAGCCAGCACTTCATGACCGCCTATGTGCTGGCCGGGCTGGCGCAGGCGCGGTCCGCGGGCCACCAGGTCCGGGAGGGCACGCTCGAGAGAGCCTCTTCCTGGCTGCGCGAGCAGTGGCCCAGGCTGGACCGCTCGCCAGCCGACCTGCGGGCCTACGTGCTCTATGCGCTGGCCCTGGCGGGCGGCAGGGACAGCGGGTGGCGGGACCTGCTGTGGAGCCGGCGCGGAGATCTGTCGGCTTACGGCCTGGCCCTGCTGGGGCTGGCCATGGAGGCTTCCGGCGACCCACGGGCCGCCGAGGCAGCGGCTCAGCTCGAAGCCTCGGCCAAGAGCGACGACCGCGAGGCGTTCTGGCCAGTCCCCCAGGATGCCCTGATGGACATCTACTTCGACGTCACGCCAGAAGCCACCGCTTACGCGCTCAAGCTGCTGGCGCGCCAGCGGCCCCAGAGTCCGCTGCTGGCCAAGGCTGCGCTCTACCTGGTGAACCATCGCGATCAGGGCGCCTGGTGGGGTTCCACCAAGCAGACTGCCATGGTGATCTACGGGCTGACTGACTATCTGCGGCTGAGCACGGAATTGCGCCCCGATTTTGGTGTGACGGTTTCGGTGAACGGCAAGCCGGTGCTGGAGCGCCGCTTCGGCGAGGCGGATGTACTTTCGGTGAACCCAGTCCAGGTGCGGATCCCCGCGGCGGAGCTGAGTGGCGACGTCCAACGCGTGCGGATCACGAAGAGCGGCGAGGGCCGCCTGTACTGGTCGGCGCGAGCTGAGTACTATTCGACGGCGGAGCGGCTGGAGGCAAGGGGCGCCGTATCGCTGAACCTGCTCCGCGAGTACTTCCGCCTGGCGCCCGCGGAAGAGAGCGGACGCATCGTCTACCGCCTCGAGCCGCTGGCCGGCAGCGCGCAGAAGGGGGACATCCTGGCCGTGCGGCTGACCCTGAGCGGCGGCGACTGGCGTTACCTGGTGGTGGAAGATCCCATCCCGGCGGGGACGGAGTTCATCCAGCGTGACGATCTCTTCGAGCTTAAGCCCAAGCCCGATTGGTGGCAATCCTGGTACACCCGGCGTGAACTGCGGGACGACCGGGTGGCGCTCTTCCAGACTTACTTCCACCGGGGCCCGGCGCAGTACTTCCACCTGTTGAAGGTGGTGAACCCGGGGCGGTACCGGGTCAGCCCGGCGCGGGTCGAGCCGATGTATCAGCCGGCTTACCTCGCGACCACCGAGAGCCGCATCCTGGAGGCAAGGTGAAACCGGACGTGCTGAAAGTAGAACGGCTGGCGCTGGGCGAGGTGTGGCGGCGCAAGAAGCTGCTGGTGTTACATCTGGCCGGGAACGCGATCCTGGGGGGTGCCTCTTACGGGTGGTTGTGGCTTGCCGAGGCGACGGTGGTCGAGGTGGTGTGGTCTGGCCTGCTGGCGCTGGGGATCGTGTTCGCCGCGCTGTGGCTGCATGGAATGGCGCTGGCTGCGTTTCATGGCGAGGGGAACGCCCTGCCAGTGCGTGCGACATTGCGGCGTCTTCACCGGCTGCTCCCTTGGGCGTTGCTGGCGGCGGCGGTGGTGGCCGCGGGCGTGTGGCTGGGCCAGTATGAAGGACGGGTGACCGCCTGGCTGGCCTCTCTGCTCACGCTGCGGCTGCGCACTCCGGTAGGCCCGCGGCAAGTGGCCTGGGTGTATCCGGCGCTGCTGCGGGGCTGCTGCCTGGTGGCGTTGTTGGTCTTGGCGCCGCTGGCCAGCCAGGCGGCGGCTGGCCTTCGGGTGCGGCAGGCACTGTCTGTGGTCGGTCGCCCGCGCTACTGGATCACGTGCGCGGTGCTCGTGTTCGCGGGCGTGTACGTACCGGGTCGGCTGGTAGGATGGATCGTGGAATGGGAAAGCCTGACGGCGCGGTTCGCCAGCGTCGCGGTGCGGTTCGCACTGGCTTACGCGCTGGCAGTGACGGCCTGGCTGACCCTTGCGGCCGCCATCGCGCGGCTGGTCATGCGGCCGGCTGGGGGAGGGAAGGAAGATGCGAAGGCTACGGCTTAGCGCTTTGCTGTTTGTGGCAGCGTGCCAGGCGGTACTGGCGCAGATGCCTTCCATCAACGCAGTGGTTGACTCGGAGCGCTTCGGCACGCGCGTGGCGCCGGGTTCGCTGGCCACTATCTTCGGCAATAATTTCGGCACAGTGCCGCGAGAACTGACGGTTGTGGTCGGAGGCAAGGCCGCCTATGTGCACCAGGTGGGACCCACCTACGCCAATGTCCAGCTCCCGGTGGACCTGGCTACTGGAACGGCAGCGGTCACGGCGGAACGGCTGAGCCAGCGCTCGCTGCCGTTCAACATCACCCTGTACTCCCATGCTCCAGGCCTGCGCGTCAAGAATCCGGGCATCTTCAGCAATAACCCGAACGCCATCGGGGAAGGGACGTTCATCGGTACTGATGGCAAGAGCATCGACCAGGAGCGGCTAGCCTCTCCGGGTGAGTCCGTGAGCGTGTTGGCCGCGGGACTGGGCGCCACCAACCCCGTGGTACCCACCGGTACAGTAGCCCCGAGCGACCCCGCTGCCAGCACCGTGGCACAGCCGCGCATTACCGTGGGCGGCAAGCCGGCCACCGTCATGTTCTCCGTGCTGGTCCCCGGTCAAGTCGGTCTGTACCAGGTCATCTTCCAGATGCCGGTGGGGTTGGAGCAAGGCACCCACCAGGTGAAGCTCGAGATCGGCGGGGTGGAGAGCAACACCGTCACCATACCGGTGGGCAAGCCCACTCCGCAGATCAACACCATCGTCAACGCTGCCACGCCGGTGGCTTACAACATGGTGGCGCCCGGTTCGATTGTGACCCTGTGGGGCGCTAACCTGGGCGCGGGCTTCAAGCTGGGCTTGTACCCGGCGACGGAATACGATGGCGTATCGGTGTCCTTCGGCTCGACGGCGGCGCCGCTGTTTGCCCTGGCGGCCGCGCAGGGCCAGATCAACCTGCTGGCGCCGACTGAATTGCCCGAGTCTGGTGAGGTCATGGTGCAGTTGAGGTTCGGCGCGACCCCCAGTCCTGTGGCCCGCCTGAGGATGACGCCCGCGCAGCCGGGCATCTTCCGCATCCCCGACCCGTCCAACGCAGCGCGGCGCACGGGCGCGGCGCTGTTCGCGGGCACGGCCTGGCGGGTGATGCCCTCCTCGCAGGCGCGCGCCTACGGCTGGCCCGACAACTGCTCTGGTCTGGCCGCCGCGGTGGACTGCGGGCAGCCGGCCGCGCCCGGCGACAACATTCAGATCTACGCCACCGGCTTGGGCAGAGCGACTCCGGGTGGCGACCCCGCGGGCGCCGTGCTCAGAACCGGCTTGGTCGCCCCGCTGGACGGCAACCCACTCTACCTCACCGTGCAGAAGCCCACGGTGATGGTGGGTGGGGTGCCCGCTTCGGTGCAGTTCTCGGGCCTGGCCCCCGGCTATGCCGGCCTTTACCAGGTCAACTTCCAGATCCCGGCAGGTGTGCCCACCGGCGACGACGTGTCCGTGACCATCACCCTGCCCGGCGGCCCCGGCGACGGCGTCACCCTCGCCATTCGCAGGTAGCCGAGATCTTGTCCGTCCGACCGGTCCAACGCGGCGGCCGTCTCGGCCAGCGTGCCGCTCACCAAGGCCGCCCGCTGCTGCCGCGCGCTCAGCTTCCGCTGCGCCACCGGATGAGACTGCAACCGCTGCCGCACCGCCGCCAGGCCCGTCTCGACCTCCCGCCCCTGGGCCAAAGACAGGCTGGTTAGCACCGCCAAAGCCAACCGAAGCATAGTCGTCACCGCTTTACGTAGTTCTCCGGATTGTTCGCGGCGTCCCAGTATTGCTGCCCGTGCAGCTTGTTCCAATCCACCTTCAGTGACGCCTCAAACTTCTCCTTCAGGATCTGCCCGATTTCGGAAAGGCCGATAGCCAGAGCCTGCCCCGTAGTGTACTGCGGGTAGGACACCGGCGTTATGCCCACATCTTCCGCGCGCACCACGCCAACCACATTCAGGTGGCTGTCGTGGATGGCCGCGTAGGAACCCTGGACGTAGCTGATGCTGTAGTTGTTCACATGCAGCCAATGGTCGAACTTCTCAGGCGTCATGGTGCCGCCAAAGTAATCGTCTCGCAGAGCACTGGCGCCAGTCTCAACAGGTTCCATGCCGATCGTGAAGTGGATCTCACACTTCAACCCTGACGGGTCGCGCAGCGCCGCTGGGTTGTTGAGCGCGTAGCTGTACGGATTCAACTGCTGCGGGCCGCGCAGCGAACCCAGCCCGGCGGGTCCGGCGAGCGCCGCCGAGGCCGCCGGCAGCAGCGCCAGGGCCGCTCGCTGGTCCTGCTCCCCGAGCAGCACGCTCGCTAGATCCAACGGATCCGGGCTGATGAACCGCCCCACCACCGGATCGTAGTAGCGCGCGCGCATGTAATATAGACTGGATTCGGCGTCGTACTCCCGGCCGGCGAATCCATATGGATTCATGACGCTCTGGCACGGCTGCGTCCGGCCGAAAGAACCGAAGCTGTACGAACAAACGGCGTTGCCGGAGCCGTCCGTCAACTGAACCACGTTCCAGGCGCCGTCCTGGTGATAGAAGTATGCCTGCCCGCCGCGCTCCATCATCAGCGGCTCGTCCACGCCCGGGCCATGCGTGTAGCGCGCCTGCATCGTGCCGCTGGCGTCCAGCTCGAGCAAAATCGAGGAAAGATCGTAGAGGTACGCGGTCACCGCGCCGTTGACGTTCTTCTCGATGCGCCGGCCCA
>VFZS01000301.1 GCA_016871095.1 Acidobacteriota bacterium | reverse complement strand
TGGCGGTGCTGCGCATCTGGCGCGGCTCGATCCTGGAAGAGAACATGGCGCGCACGGTCGGCTCGATCGGCGAGTCGGTGGCCGCGGGCGCGATTTTCACCCTGCCCGCCTTCGTCATCTCGGGAGCCTGGAAGACCTTCGACCCCGAGGTGGCCTACTGGAAGTCCACCGCCCTGATGCTGGTGGGCGGCATTCTGGGGATCCTGTTCGTGGTCCTGTTGCGCCGCGTGATGGTGGAAGATCCCGACCTGCCCTTCCCGGAATCGGTGGCGGCAGGTGAGATTCACAAAGCCGGGCAGCGCGGCGCCGGCGCCGCCAAGGTGCTGTTCTGGAACATGGGTTTTGGGGCGGTGATCTACTTCCTGGGAAGCATCAAGCTGTATGCCGCCAGCAAGACGTTCCTGCTCAATGTGGGCGAGACCGGCAAGAGCCTGGTGCGGCTGGTGACCAAGGGCTACCGGCAGGAGGTTAACGTGGGCGGGGTGACCATGGCGGCGGCGCCGGCCATCAGCCCAGCCTACCTGGGGGTGGGCTACATCATCGGGCCGCGCCTGGCTTCGCTGAACTTCTCGGGAGGCGTGCTGGCCTGGGGCCTGCTGATTCCCCTGCTGGCCTATTTCCTGGGACCGCAACTGGCGCTCACCAACCCCGATTGGGAGTCGGTCAGCGACGCGGTCTGGAAGTCCATCGTACGGCCCATAGCGGTGGGCGGCATGCTGGTGGGCGCGAGCTTCACCCTGTTCCGCATGCGCAAGAACCTGGCCGGGGGCATGCGGCGCGCCATCGCGGACCTCAAGAAGGGAGCGCAGGCGCAGGCCGCCGTCTCGCGAATGGACCGCGATCTGAGTTCCAAGACCGTCTTTCTCGGCTTGGGCGCCACGCTGATATGCATGGTGCTGCTGTATAGCTACTTCGCCAAGATGCTCTCCGGGGGCATAGTGGCGGCGCTGGTGATGATCGTGCTGGGCTTCTTTTTCGCCGCCGTCTCGGGCAACCTGGTGGGGCTGATCGGCTCTTCGAATAACCCCATCTCGGGCCTGACGCTTTCCACCCTGGTCATCGCGGCGCTGCTCATGGTGGCCATCGGCGCTTCCGGCATCGAGGGCGTGGCAGCGGTGCTGGGCGTGGCGGCGGTGGTGTGCGTCTCGGCCGCCGTGGCCGGCGAGATGCTACAGGACCTCAAGGTGGGCCACATTCTGGGCGGGACGCCTCGCAGTATGCAGATCGGCGACGTGCTGGGCGTGGTGTTCGCCAGCCTGCTGCTGTACTTCCCCCTGCTGGTGCTGCACCAGGGCAACATCAACGCCGGCGGGATCGGCTTCGGGGATAAGGAATTGTCGGCGCCGCAGGCCGGCCTGATGGCCTCGCTGGCGCAGGGCATAGTGGGCGGCGGCATGCCCTGGCCGCTGATCGTGACGGGTATCTTGATGGGCTTCACGCTCATCATGGTGCAGGTGCGCAGCCCCATGCTGTTCGCCGTGGGCATGTACCTGCCGCTGGAGACCACATTCGCCATCTTCCTGGGCGGCATTATCCGCTGGATGACCGACCGGCTGCGCGACCGGCATGGGTTCAACGAAGCGCAGAAGGCCCGGGTCGAGAACGCGGGCGTGCTGACCGCCTCGGGCCTGATCGCGGGCGAGGCTTTGACCGGCCTGGTAGTGGCCACCTTCAAGTTTTTCGAGTGGCCGCTGCCGGAGATCTTCGCCGAGCCTTCGATCTATGCCGGGCTGGCGGTACTGGCGCTGATCGCCTTCATCATGATCAAGGTGCCGCTGGCCAGCGCCGGCCGCGCCGACGAACCGGCTCCGCCGACGGCCATGATGTGAGCCCCGCACGGGGACAGACGGAACGTTCCCCAGCATAGGGAACGTCCCGTCTGTCCCCGTCCCGGTCAGAGCACCACGCGCAGGTCGCCTTCGCGGCGGGTGAGGCGCTCGCGGTCCAGGTACTCGAGTAGTGGGATAGCGTACTTGCGTGAGACCCCGGCCAATTCTTTGAACTGCGGAACGCTGATCCGCTGTCCCTTGAGCGGGGCCAGCTTCCGCCGCAGCTCCTGAAGCGGGTCGATGTGGAAGACCAGCTCGTCGGCCAGTTTGACCAGCCGCCCGCGGCGAAGGAGCAGTTGAAGCAACGAGCGCGCCCGGGCCGGCTCGACGCCGGACTTCACCAGGACCTCGGCGAGCGGGGGCACGGCCAAGCCGGCCTTCAGGAAGGCGCGCTCGATGCTCTCGAGGGCCTGCTCCTCGTCCTGCTTGAGCACCAGTTGGTGCGTTTCCAGGCGGAGGTTCTCCCCTTCGGCGACGATGCCGGCGGAACCCGCGATGAGCGCGTCCAGCAGGAAGGCCGGCGCGCCGGGCAGCTCACGGGCGCGCAGGGCCTCCTTGGGCATTCCGGGGACCAGCGGGTTCTGCTGGTGGAACACCCGCAGCGTTTCCCGGAAGCGCGCCAAGGCGGCCTGCGCCCACTCGCGGTCCAGCCGCCACACCTGCGGCTGGCGCAGAACCATATGGCGGTCCTGGGGCGCGGCCACTTCGATTTCGCGCTCGGTCAGACCGGTGCGCGCCACCAGCTCCGCCAGGCTCAAGCCGTAACGCGACTCGTGCACCAGCAGGCCGATGCGCTCCGGCGGCGCGCCCTCGGCCAGGGTCTTCAGCCGCGCGGCGGGATCTTGCCCGCGCCGGTATCGGCGTGCGCCGATATCCACCACCACGCCGCCGCCGATGGTCACCACGGGCGAGAACATCCTGACGATGAACCGGTCGCCGGGCAACAGCAGCGCCGGATCGCGCAGGCGCAGCCGCGCCCAACCGCGCTCGCCGGGCCGCAGCGCCGGTTGCCCCTCCAGCAGCCTGACCTCCGCTTCGATCTCGGCGGTCCCTGCGTGAAAATGCACCGGCGCCCGATTCTTGAGCGGCTTGGCGGAGGGCAGCAGGTCCAGGCGGCAGTCGAGCTCCGTAACCGTCTGAAAGCGCCCTGCCTCGGCCAGCACCATGCCTCGTGCCACATCCGCCGGCTCGACGCCCGTCAGGTTCAGCGCCGTGCGCTGCCCAGCCTGTGCCTGCTCAACCGGCTCTCCATGCACCTGCACTCCACGCACGCGCAGCCGCCTTCCGCCGGGATACAGCTCCACTTCCTGATCGCGCGCCACTGATCCCGAGACCAGCGTCCCGGTGATCACAGTGCCAAAGCCGTGCATGGAGAAGGCCCGGTCGATGGGCAAGCGCAGATAGCGCGAGGCGTCCTTGGCCAGCGCCTGGGAAGCCACTTCGTGCAGCCGCGCACGCAGCTCGTCCAGCCCTTGGCCGGTTGTCGCGCTCGCCGCCACCATCGGCGCTCCCGCCAGAAACGAGCCGGCCAGGAATTCCTCTACCTCCAGACGCGCCAGCCCGAGGACCTCCGTATCCACCAGGTCGGCCTTGGTGAGCACCACGATGCCGCGCGGGATTTCCAACAAGCGGCAGATGTCGAAGTGCTCACGGGTTTGCGGCTTCACGGACTCGTCGGCGGCGATGACCAGCAGCACCAGGTCAATGCCGCCCACTCCGGCGAGCATGTTCTTGACGAAGCGCTCATGGCCGGGCACGTCCACAAAGCCGATGCGGAGGTCCGGGCCCAGGTCCAGGTGAGCGAAGCCCAGGTCGATGGAGATGCCGCGGCGCTTCTCCTCGGCCAAGCGATCTGTGTCCGTGCCGGTGAGGGCCTTCACCAGCGCGGTCTTGCCGTGGTCGATGTGTCCCGCGGTTCCAGCGATGACGTGGCGCATGCGCAATCCTTGGGTCTTCCTCAATGTTACCCTGAGGAATTGCGCAGTCATCCCCTGTTCAAGGCCTACCTGGCGCTGGTGGCGATCTGCTTCATCTGGGGCACCACCTACCTGGGAATCCGCATGGCGCTGGAGTCGTTTCCGCCCATGGTGCTGGTGAGCGGGCGCTTCATCGCGTCGGGCGGTATTCTGCTGGCCGCGGCCTGGGTGGCCCGCGCCCGCCTGCCCCGGGGCCGGGATCTGGCCATTTCCGCGTTCACCGGCTTCCTCATCCTGGGCATTGGCAACGCCTGCCTGACGGTGGCGGAGTTGTGGATCCCCAGCGGCCTGGCGGCGCTGATCATCAGCGTGTCGCCCTTCTGGATGGTGGGCATCGAGGCCCTGATGCCGGGCGGGGAGCGGCTGCACAGGCTGGGCGTGGCGGGGCTGCTGGTGGGCATGGCGGGCGCCGGGCTGCTGGTGTCCGCGGACATCTCCGGCGCCAGCTTCGGCGGGAACCTGGTGCGCGGATTCCTGCTGCTGCAATTGGGCTGCGCCTCGTGGTCGTTCGGCTCAATTTACCAGCGGCGGCAAGCCACGCCCGCGCACCCCATCGTCACCGGAGCGGTGCAACAGCTCGCCGCGGGTCTGGCGTTTCTTCCCGCAGCGTTGCTGGCCCCGGCGCATCCGGTGCGCTGGAGTTTCCGGGGCGTGGCGGCGCTCATCTACCTGATCATCTTCGGCTCAATCGTGGGCTACAGCGCTTACGTCTACGCGCTGGCGCATTTGCGCGTGGCGGTGGTCTCGATCTACCCTTACGTGAATCCGGTGGTAGCGGTGTTCCTGGGATGGCTGTTTTACCGCGAGCCCTTCGGATGGCGCGAGGCCGCCGCCATGGCCATCATCTTTGCGGGGGTGCTGCTGGTAAAGAGGTCCGCTCCGGGCGGACGCGCGCCGGCCACCGGCTAATGCCGTTCCAACTCGTTCGAGCTAACTGAGTCGAGCCACACCTTGAGCCTCTGACGCAGGCGAGTCAAGTTGGAACGGCACTAACGGTGGCGCTGTAGCCTGGCGCCGAGGGCCCCGCCGGCCATCGACAGGCCGGCGAAAAGCACGAACAGGACCGCGATCGACATCACCAGGCTTACCGCCAGAGCCGCCGGGTCCCGCATCATCTCCAGCACCTGTTCCACGTTGCCCTGAAGAAACGGGACCTCACTGAGCCTTCGACGATCCGTGAACACCCCGCTCGAGTAAGCCGCCAGGAAGTTGAGCGTGAACAGGACGGTGAAGATGGCGAAGGCCAGCACGCCGGTGATCCAGCCCAGGCGCGCGCCGGCCGGAACCGAGAGCAGTTGCCCGCTGCGCCGCACGTACAGGCGGACGCCGACGAAACCGGCCCCCAGAAACCACACGGGAAACAGCATGAACAGGTACGGCAGCAGGATCAGCAGGTTGGCTGCCAGGCCGACCAGGAAGGCAACGCGCACCGCCAGCCGGTTGCGGAAGTCGATGGGCGGCGGCGGGACATCCCGCGGCCTGCGCGGCAGCGGGGGCGGGACGGCGTCCGGTTCAGCCGTGAATTCCTCCCGCTGAGGCTTGCCGCACTTGTGACAGAAGCGCGCATCGGGCGGCAGCGCGGCTCCACAGGTGCAAAACTCGGCCACCCGACCAGTTTCTCACACCGCGCCGGAAGCCCATCGCCAACTGTGCTACAGTCGTCTAGGTTCATGGCTGCGCTGACCTTGCTGGTGCTGGCCCGTCCCACTGATCCGCGACTTCGGTTGCTGGAACGCCTTCCGGGGGAAACCCGCATAGCGGCGGGGGATTGCGCCGAGGCGTTTCGCGACGCCGCCCCGGCGGCCGAGGCCATCCTCACCTGGTTCACGCCGCGAGCCTTGCTGGAAGAGGTCTTCTCCGCGGCCCCGGGGGTGCGCTGGGTGCACTCGGGCTCAGCGGGCGTCGAACACGTGTTGTTCCCCGCGCTCGTCGAAAGCCCCGTGCCGCTGACCAACTCGCGCGGCGTCTTCTCCTCCTCGCTGGCGGAGTTCGTCATCGGCGTGGTGATGTTCTTCGCCAAGGATTTCCGCCGCATGGTGCGGAGCCAGCAGGATGGTGTTTGGGATTGCTTCGACGTGGAAGAGGCGGCGGGCAAGATGCTGGGGATCATCGGCTACGGCGATATCGGCCACACCGTGGCCCAGCGCGCCCGCACCTTCGGCATGAAGGTGGAGGCCCTGCGCCGGCGGCCTGAGCTGTCGCGGGACGACCCGCTGCTCGAGGCCGTCCATCCGGTCTCCGGGCTGCGCGAGCTGCTGGCGCGCTCCGACTACGTTTTGGTCGCTGCTCCGCTGACGGCGGAGACCCGCGGCCTGATCGGCGAGGCCGAGTTGCGGGTGATGAAGCCCTCGGCGGCGCTGATCAACATCGGACGCGGCCCGGTGGTGGCCGAGGCAGCGCTGATCCGGGCGCTCGAGCAGCGTTGGATCCGCGGCGCCGCGCTGGACGTCTTCGACCAGGAGCCGCTGCCGGAAGGTCACGCCTTCTACCGTCTCGAGAACGTGCTGCTGTCGGCCCACTGCGCCGACCACACGCCCGGCTGGATGGACCGGGCCATGGAGCTGTTTCTCGACAACTTCGACCGCTTCCGCCGGGGCGAACCCCTGCGGAACATCGTGGACAAGCGCTCTGGATATTGAGAAGAACATGAGGACCCTGCTGGTTTTGGTGATTCTGGCGTGCGCGTGCTACGCCCAGGCCGACGCTCCCCTGCTGGCGCAGCAGCCCGCGCTCAGCAAGACGCACATCGTTTTCAGCTATGCCGGCGACCTGTGGATCGTCCCCCGCGAGGGCGGCGAAGCCAAGCCCTTGACCACCGGTGTGGGGGTGGAAACCGATCCCGCCTTCTCTCCGGACGGCAGCCTGATCGCTTTCACCGGCGAGTATGACGGCAACGTGGATGTGTTCGTGGTCCCGGCCGCCGGTGGTGTGCCGCGCCGGCTCACCTGGCACCCCATGCCGGATGTGGTTGCGGGCTGGACTCCCGACGGCAAGCAGGTGTTGTTCCGCTCCGGGCGCATCAGCCAGTCGCGCTTCGGCCGCCTGTTGACCCT